>JBDSKT010000268.1:0-2779 GCA_039916765.1 Sphingomonas sp. | reverse complement strand
GGCCGCAACCAGCCTGCGCGGCGATCAGTCGCCCTTGCCGGGCTCGGCCGAAAAGAACTTGTCGAACTTGCCTTCTTCACCCTTGTGCTCTTCGGCATCGGCGGGGGTCTGATCATTCTTACGCGTGACGTTGGGCCACTGCGCCGAAAAAGTAGTGTTCAGCTCGAGCCACTTCTCTAGCCCGTTCTCTGTATCGGGCAGGATTGCCTCGGCGGGGCATTCGGGCTCGCACACGCCACAATCGATGCACTCGCTCGGGTTGATGA
This sequence comes from Sphingomonas sp., assembly GCA_039916765.1. Lineage (GTDB taxonomy): Bacteria > Pseudomonadota > Alphaproteobacteria > Sphingomonadales > Sphingomonadaceae > Sphingomonas. The sequence continues at coordinate 2,513 of JBDSKT010000268.1, read as the reverse complement.
CGAGCATGTTTTCGCCCTCGTAGAAGCAATCCACCGGACAGACCTCGACGCAGTCCATATACTTGCAGCGAATGCAGGCATCGGTGACGACGTAGGTCATTTGCAGCACTCCCGTTGGCCGGACCGATCCGGCGACATGCGCGATTCTGCTATGCGCGAGGGGGGCGTCCGTCAATCTTGCGCGACTTGCTGCGAGACGTTCGCAGCAGACAGGTCGGCGTAGCAGGCGCGCGCTTCGGGCGCCGGGCCGCGCCGCGCCGGCAGCGCGACGACGCGGATCGCCCGTATATCGCCGCGGTGAGTGGCAAAGGTCAGCACGTTGCCGGGGCGCACGGGTGCCGCGGGACGATCGACGGGTCGGCCGTCGATCCGCAGGCGTCCCTGCGCGGCGAGCGCCTGCGCCCAGCCGCGCGTCTTGGCGATCCGCGCGAACCACAAGAAGCGGTCGAGCCGCATGGCGACGCCATCAACCATGCGACGATCCCGAGGCCGCAAGTATAGCGAGCGCGGCAAAGGCATTATCGCGCGGCGGCGGCTTGGCGGCGGCGACGCGGGTCAGCCCGTGCCATATCCAGCGCTGATCCGCACTGCCCCGCGCACCGCGAAAGCCAAGCGCGGCCATGAGGCGCGCCAGCGTCTCAGCGGTCATGCCGATCGAGGTGGCAAGCGCCGGATCGGGCGCGAAGGGCTTGCGCCCGGCACGCGCATCATGGGCCGCGCGTGCAATCCGCTCGACTAGGTCCACTCGCACCGCCTGCCCGCCGAACGGGCGGAAACCATGCGCCAGAACCGCCGCCGAGTGGTCACGCGGCAAAACGGTCGCGCCCGCAGGTGCGCCGTCTGCGTCCAGTCTGTCATAACGCGCGGCAAGCAAGGCGCGGCGCCAGCGCGCCGGCTCGGGCTTGAGCAGCCGTGCGTCGAACAGATCGAGCGTGCCGATTGTTACCCCGGCGGCGCGCAACCGCTTGCGCGAGGCGGCATCGAGCTGTGCCAGCGATACGGCAAGCGGACGGCGCGGCGCGATCCCGCCCTCCGCCAGCAGCCCCGCCGCGACGGCACGCAGGCCAGGCGCCACATCGGCATCTCGGCGGAGCGCATCGAGCGTAACCATAGCGGGCAGCCGCCGCCAGAGCTGACCCGCCAGCCAGCCCTCCAGCCGGACCGCGATGGCCAGCTTAGTGTCGCGGTCGAGGCAGTCGAGCGCAGCGTCCAGCTTGATGCGTGGACGGGTAAGCACAGGCCCCGGCAAGAGCGTGGCAACGGGCAGCTCCGACCAAGCGATACCGGTTCCGACGGCAGTGGCCGCCAGCGCGAAATCCGCATCTGGCGCCGCCAGCAACGCCTTCGCCCGCCGCGCGCGTTCGTCGCCCAGTCGCTTCTCCGCAGCGGCGAGCAGTAGGCGCTTGTCGGCGTGGCGCGCATCGGGCGCGACGGTGAAGCGGAAGCCGTCGAGCCGGCCGATCGGGTGATCCTCGACCATCACCTCGCCCTCGGCGCCGATCGTCACCGGCAAGGCACCGGCGTCCTTGTCGAGTGTACGCATCAGCATCGTCGTGCGCTTGTCGACGAAGCGCTGCGTCAGGCCGAGGTGGAGCGCGTCGGACAGCCGCGTCTCAATCTCGCGCGTGCGCTCCGCCCAATGCGCCGGGTCGGCGAGCCAATCGGCGCGGTTGGCGATGTACGCCCAGCTCCTGACCGCCGCGATCCGCCCGGCGAGCGTATCGACATCGCCCTCGACCCGGTCAAGGCGCGCGATCTCCTCGGCAAACCAGGGATGCGGGACGTGGCCGGCGCCCTCGCTCAAATGCCCGAACAGCCGCACGACGAAGCGAGCGTGCGGCTCAAGCCCCAGCTTGCGGAAATCGGGTAGGCCGCACGCCGCCCATAACCGCGCTACCTGCGCCGGCGAGCGCGCACGGTCACGGATCGAATCATCCTCGGCGACCCGCTTGAGCACGGCGAGGTCGATCGCCTGCGGCGCGGCGCGCAGCGCGCGGTCGGCGGGCCGCGCCTCGAGTCCTGCGATCAGCGCGTCGATGCTCGACAGATCGGGGTCGCCGTCACGCCAATACAGATGCTCGAGCTTGGGGAAGCGGTGCTCCTCAATCGCATACACCTCCTCGGGTGTGAACGCGCCCGGCCCGTCAGCGCTCAGCGATCCGAACGTGCCGTCGCGTTGGTGCCGCCCGGCGCGGCCAGCGATCTGCGCCATCTCGGCCACCGTCAGCCGACGCTGGCGCACGCCGTCGAACTTGGTCAGCGAGGCGAAGGCGACATGCCCGACATCGAGATTCAGCCCCATGCCGATCGCATCGGTCGCGACGAGATAATCGACTTCGCCCGCCTGAAACATCGCCACTTGCGCGTTGCGGGTGCGTGGCGACAACGCCCCCATCACCACCGCCGCGCCGCCGCGCAGCCGCCGCAGCATCTCGGCCACGGCGTACACCTCTTCCGCTGAGAAAGCGACGATCGCCGAGCGTTTGGGGAGGCGGGACAGTTTCTTCGCGCCG
>JBDSKT010000267.1:0-14674 GCA_039916765.1 Sphingomonas sp. | reverse complement strand
CCCCAAACATCACCGCAAAATCGTGAACTTCGAGCCCGAGAAAGGCGACGCCGAGCAGCAATGTAACGCCGAGCCATCCAAGCAACTGGCGACGCGGCGCCTCATGCTTCACCTCGATCGAGGCCATACCGAAGGTGAAACTGCTGGTCAGCAAGACCAATGTCTCCGCGAAGGCAGGGCAGATCTTATAGGTGGCTGCTGGCGTGGGTCCACCGACCGTCGCGGACAGCATGACGCCGTAGGTGGCGAATAGCAGCGCGAACACCACCGCGTCGCTCATCAAGAAAACCAAGAAGCCGAACAGTTCGGTCTCCGTCCGGTCGCGCGCTACCTCGTCGTCGGCTCTCACATTCAAACCGGGATGCGCCCGGAACCGGGCGGGCGCGGCGCGCCGCTCCCCGCCGCCGAGATGCATGTTCTGATCGGTACTCATCGCGTGACCTCGGCAAGGCCATGATTGGCCATGGTCACCTCAACTTCTCGCGGGATCGACATCGCTGCGGCAACGGTTCGGCAAGACTTCCCGACGCAAGCGCATCGATATTGGCAGGCGAAAGAAATTTCCTCTTGTTCATTTCCGACTCCGTGTCGGCCCGGAAGGTCAAAAAACCAGGACACAAATCAGGACACAAAAACCCCAAATCAGGTCACAAACTGGGACACAAGACGGGTCGAAGTGGGTCGAACCAAGGCGGAACCAGGCGAACGACTGAGGAAAATTTAGATTTGTGTGATCAATGACTTAAAGGCCGAATCATGAGGATTCGGTATGGTGCCGGTTGCAGGAATCGAACCCGCGACCTTCGGTTTACAAAACCGCTGCTCTACCAGCTGAGCTAAACCGGCATTCCCAACGGGCATCAGCCCCGATGGTCAACCAACAGCCCCATGCGTCAGGAGACGCCGAAGGTCCAGCCCTCGCTTCGCGCGATTTGCGCGGTCATCGCGGGCGGATCCCACAGGTCGGTGCGATGGACGCTGGCGCGAAGCCATGCCGAGGCGAGGATCGCGTCGGTCGCATGATCGGAATAGGCGGGCAGCGGCTGATGCGGGCGACTGGCGATGCCGGGGGAGGTCAGCGCGGCATCGAGCGCGTGGGGATCGCGCATCTTGCTTCGCCCCTTGCGGATACCCGCCGCGCGCGCGGCGATGGTGGTGTAGATCTCGACGATCGCCGCGCCGTGGCCGCAGATCGGGTCGAACGGCCAGATCGGGATGCGCTCACCAATATGGTGGAGCAGCCGCATCCCCGCAAAGCTTGCCTTGGCGACCTGCGCCGCGCCGATCGCGTCATAGACGGTCGACGGCTTGCTTCCCGCTTCGCATGCTCGCCAATGGAGGAAGTCGGCCTTCTTGCCGTCCGCCGCGCCGAGGTAGAAATGCCGTCCGCGGCGCGTTTCCAGGAAGGACGTGGCGCCCAGATCGGCGTCGTCGCTCCGCGCATCGACATAGGCCCACAGGTCCCGCGCGGTGGCGGTGGTCGTCTCGCCAGGCAAGTGCGCGCCGCGCACGACGAAGGGCGCGGAAAAGCTGAAATCGAACCCCGCGAGCAGCGGCGTATCGCGTTGGTCGAGCAGCCAGGCGAGCACGTCGGTGCGCGACCAGGCGTCGTTCGGCGGCGCGACCAGCACGGGCGCGGCGTCGCCCGCCTCGCACACCGCAACCGCAATGCCTTTATGCCTGCTGCCCCTGGCGCCGGACCAGTCGATCGCGGCGAACCGGGTGAAGCGGGCGCTGGCCGCCGGCTCAAATCCGCCCAACGACCACTCCCGCCTTGCGTTCGGAAATTCGGCGTTCGATCATTCCTGGCGTTCCTTCAGGCTCGCCCAATATGCCATGCGCTCGGCGATGCGCCTTTCCATGCCGCGATCGGTCGGGCGGTAGAATTCCTGGGGGCTCATTTCCTCGGGCCAATAGTTGGAACCCGAAAAGCCCTCCGCCGTATCGTGGTCATAGGCATAGCCCTTGCCATAACCGATGTCCTTCATCAGCCTGGTCGGCGCGTTGAGGATATTCGGCGGCGGCATCAGCGAGCCGGTTTCCCTCGCGCTCCGCCACGCCGCCTTCTGCGCCGCGTAAGCGGCGTTCGATTTGGGCGCGGTGGCGAGATAAAGACACGCCTGCGCGATCGCGAGCTCGCCCTCGGGGCTGCCGAGGAAATCATAGGTGTCCTTGGCGGCAATGCACTGCACCAACGCGTTGGGGTCGGCCAGCCCGATATCCTCGACCGCGGCACGGGTCAGCCGACGCAAAAGGTAGAGCGGTTCCTCACCGGCGGTCAGCATCCGTGCGAGGTAATAGAGGGCCGCCTGGGGATCGCTGCCGCGGATCGATTTGTGAAGCGCCGAGATGAGGTTGTAATGGCCTTCGCGATCCTTGTCGTACACCGCGACGCGGCGCTGCAGGAAAGCGGACAGTCCCGCAGGATCGAGCGGCTCGGGCAGATCGACCGAGAACAACGTCTCCGCCTGGTTGAGCAGGAAGCGCCCGTCGCCATCCGCGCTGGCGACCATCGCGGCGCGCGCGTCCGGCGTGAGGGGCAGGGGGCGATCCTCCGCCTGCTCGGCGCGGTCCAGCAGCTTGCCGAGCGCCGTCGCATCGAGCCGGTGGAGGATCAGCACCTGCGCACGGCTGAGCACGGCGGCGTTCAGCTCGAAGCTGGGGTTCTCGGTCGTCGCGCCGACGAGCGTAACGGTGCCGTCCTCGACATAAGGCAGGAAACCGTCCTGCTGTGCACGGTTGAAGCGGTGGATCTCGTCAACGAACAACAGGGTGCGTTTGCCGATCCGCGCATGCTCCTTGGCCTCGGCGAAGGCCTTTTTGAGATCGGCGACACCCGAGAACACCGCGCTGATCGCGACGAAGCGCAGGCCGACCGCGGCGGCGAGCAAGCGGGCGATGGTCGTCTTGCCCGTGCCCGGCGGCCCCCACAGGATCATCGACGATAGCCGCCCCGCCGCGACCATCCGGCCGATCGCGCCCTCCGCGCCGGTGAGATGTTCCTGGCCCACGACATCGCCGAGCGCACGCGGGCGCAACCGGTCCGCGAGCGGCGCGTCGTCCGCCTGAACGTCGATGGGTTGGGCGGGTTCATCCCCCGCGAACAGGTCGGCCATGACGACAAGATAGGGGCGGAAAAAAAATTTGCAGCCTGGGCTTGTCACGATCGACTCAAGATATATCTTAACGCTATCGTGATAATGAAAGAAAAAAATGATGTTTCATGGAATACATGGCCGCGGATGCGGTCCCCGGGGTGGGCGCTTCGAGCGCGGCCCCTTTTCGCTGCGCTGGGAAGTGCACGGCCACGGCGGCCGTGGGCGCGGCGACGGTGACGGCCGCGGTCGCTCGCGGCGAATGTTCGACGGCGGCGAGCTCAAGCTCGTGTTGCTAAGGCTGATCGCCGATGAACCGCGCCACGGCTACGATCTGATCCGCCAGATCGAGGAGATGACCGCGGGGGCGTATGCGCCGAGTCCGGGCGTAGTCTACCCGACGATCACCCTGCTCGACGACATGGGCCTGATCGAGGAGCAGCACGCCGAGGGCGCGAAGAAGCTGTTCGCAGTTACGGCGGCGGGGACGGCGCATCTGGAGGAAAACCAGGAGCAGGTCGCCGCGCTGATGGCACGTCTGTCCGCGCTGGGTGAGGAGCGTGAGCGCACCGAATCGAGCTCGATCCGGCGCGCGATGGGCAATCTGCGCGAAGTGTTGGTAAACCGCCTGCGCCACGGCGAGGTGGACCCCGAGACCGTCCACGCGATCGTCGCCGAAATCGACGCCGCGGCGCAAAAGATCGAGCGTTTGTGATGGGCATCTCGGTCGTCCGCGTCCCAACGGCGTCGGCGAGCCGCTACCTCCAGCAGCTCGCCAAGCATTGGAGCCATCATATGCCGGTCGTGTTCTCCCTTGAGGAGGGCACGGTCGATTTCCCCAATGGTTGCCGGCTGGAAATGCGCGCGGACGGCGACGCGCTGGGTCTCGTTCTGTCGGTACCGGACGGGCAGGACATCGCGCATATGCGCCAAGTGGTGGCGAGCCATCTCGACCGTTTCGCCTTTCGCGAGGCGCCATTGACGTTCGACTGGAAGGTGGCCGACCGCTAGGCGGGGCAGGTCGCTTCTCGCATATCCATCAGTTCCAGATAGGCGTCGAGCACCGCCTGATTGACCGTGCTCCATTCGAACCGCGCCGCCTTGGCGTGGCCCGCCTGGCCCAGCCGATCGCGCAGGCCCGGTTCGGTGGCGATCCGGGCGATCGCGGCGGCGTAGCCCTCGACATCGGCGGGGTCGATCAGGAAGCCGGTCGCGCCCTCATCGACCATGTCGATCGCGCCTGTCGCGCGCGCGGCGACGATCGGCACACCCGATGCCATCGCCTCGGACGTGACCTGGCCCCAGGTCTCCGTGACGCTCGGGTTGAACAGCACGTCCATCGAGGCGACGGCGCGCCCGAGATTGTCGCCTGTCTGGAACCCGGCGAACACCGCGTCGGGAACGCGCTCGGCAAACCATTCGCGCGCCGGCCCTTCGCCGACGACCAGTACGCGATGCTTGACCCCGCGCCGTTCAAGCGCGGCGATCACGTCGGCGAACGTGCCGAGCCCCTTTTCCAGCACGAGCCGTCCGAGAAAGCCGACCGCGATCTCGTCGTCGCCGATGCCGAGCATCCGCCGCCAGCCCAGATCGCGCCGTGCCGGATTGAACCGCGCATGGTTTACCCCGCGCGACCAAGTCCGGATCGGCGTCGTGACGCCCCAGCGGCGCAGCAGATCGGTCATGCTCTGACCGGTCGTGAGCGCCAGATCGACGCGGTTGTAGAAGCGGGTCAGCCCCCAGATCACCGTCGGCTCCATGAAGCCGACACCGTAAAAGCGCGGATACGTGTCGAAGCGGGTGTGGACCGATGCGGCAACGGGTATGCCGCGGCGCCGCGCCCAGGTTACCGCGCGGTGGCCGAGGAATTCGGGCGCCGAGACGTGCACGAGGTTCGGCGCGAACCTGGCGAGATCCTTCTTGGTTTCGCGCGGTAGGAATCGCGCCAGTTTGTATTCGCCGCGTCCGCCGATCATCGGGAAGGACGGCACGCTGACCAGGTCGCCTGTCGGGGGGAAGGCGGGGCGCGAGATGGTCGGCGAATAGACCCGCACGGTCACGCCCTGCGTAAGCAGATGGCCGACCAGCATGTTGAGCGCCTGGTTCGCGCCGTCGCGGACATAATTGTAATTGCCGCTGAACAGGGCGATGCGAAGATCGGTGGGCTGCATGGTGGCCGGGGCCATAGCGAAGCGATTGCGGCGTGACTATGTCGGCGCCGCATAACGCAGACAACTGAGGAACCGCACCATGGCCGATCTCTCCGCCTTTCCCATCACCCAGCGTTGGCCGGCCCAGGATCCGATGCGGATTCAGCTCTATTCGCTCAACACGCCCAACGGGGTGAAGGCGTCGATCATGCTCGAGGAGACGGGGCTGCCCTATGAGCCGCACCTCGTCGACATCATGAAGGACGAGAGCAAGACGCCCGAATTCGAGAGCCTCAATCCCAACGGTAAGATCCCGGCGATGATCGATCCGGACGGGCCCGGTGGCGCGCCGCTCGCATTGTTCGAAAGCGGCGCGATCCTGCTCTACCTCGCCGACAAGACCGGCAATTTTCTGGGCGAGGGGCCGGCCGACCGCTGGCATGCGATCCAGTGGGTGATGTTCCAGATGGGCGGCGTAGGGCCGATGTTCGGGCAAGTCGGCTTCTTCCACAAGTTCGCCGGCAAGGACTGGGAGGACAAGCGCCCGCGTGACCGTTACGTCGCGGAAAGCAAGCGGTTGCTCGGCGTGATGGACAAGGCGCTGGCGGGAAAGGACTGGTTCCTGGGATCGGCTTATTCGATGGCCGACATCTCGATGTTGGGGTGGGTCAACAACCTCATCACCTTCTACGCGGCGCGCGAGCTGGTCGGGTTCGACGGATATGCGAACGTCGCGGCGTGGCTCGAGCGCGGGCTGGCCCGACCGGCGGTGCAACGCGGGTTGAAGATTCCGGCGCGGGGATGAGGCCCGCTACGCGGCCGCTGCGTGGCGTACCGCGAACTGGGTGAACTCGGCGCGGATCGCTGGATCGTCAATCTCCTCGACCATCGCGGAGACCAGGTCGGGCAGGCTGGCTTTGGCCCCGGCATGGGCGCCCAAGGCCTGGAAGCCCATTGCCCAGTTTGGGGTCAATCGCGTTTCGACCTGCTTTCTGGACAATGTGACCAGCGCGAAATGGCGCGGGTCGCGCGCGATCCGATCGAAGACGCCCTGAACGGCGACGTCCGGCCCTTCGAGCATTTGCAGGAAACGGCGGCCGCCGACGACCAGCAAGCCGGTCACGTCGGCCACCGCGTTATTGCGCCGCGAGCTGCAAAGGATCGCCTCGAGTTCGCGCGTCTCGAGAATTTTCCGCGCGGTGCTGATGTAAAGAAGCCGCTGCATAACCGTCCTCGTCATTCTCCCGAATGATTGGCGTCGAGGTACGAAGGTTACGTTAACGGCAAGCAGGTTCGCGCGCGCAGCCGATCGATCGAGTCCGCCTCAGCTCGCTGCGGGCGCCACGCTCACCAGTTCGACGTCGAACACCAGCACGCCGTCGGGCGGAATGTCGCGTTTGAGATTTGCTTCGGTCGGGCCGAGCCGTTTGCCGATGCGGCCATAGCCGAGATAGCCGGGGATGGTGAGCCGCCAGCGATCACCCGGACGCATCAACTGCACCAGCGCGCTGAATCCGGGGATAACCGCCCGCACGCCGAACGTCGATGTGACGGCACCGTCGTCCGCCGAGGTACTGAAGACGCTGCCGTCGGCGAGCCGCCCGATATAGCGGATCGTGACCGCATCGGCGCGGCTGGGATGCGCGCCGCCGGCCGGTCCCGAACCGAGCACCTGATATTCCAACCCGGGCAGGCGGATGACGGCAGGAGCCGCCGCCACGCCGGGCATAACGGTGGCGACGGAATAGATCAGCGCGAGGCTGATCCGGAATGCTCGGCCCATCGTCTTCCCCTTCACGGCCAGGCTATCGCCCAGCGGGTCGCCGCGCAATCGCGTACATCGGCATCATACCGTCGATCCGGTGTTCCCCTATCGTTCCGTTTCGGCTATGCCACCGGCATGGTCAAACCCCAGAAGCGCTATGTCTGCCAATCCTGCGGCTCGATATCGCATCGCTGGGCGGGGCAGTGCGGCGATTGCGCGGAGTGGAACACGATGGTCGAGGAGGCGGGCGGGGTCGTTACGCCGTTCCAGGCGAAGCATAACCTCCAATCGGGCGGGCGAGCGTTGGAGCTGGTGGGGCTGAACGCCGAGGTCGCGCTGCCGGAGCGCATGGCATCGGGCATCGCCGAACTGGACCGGGCGCTGGGCGGCGGCTTCGTCGAGGGATCGGCGACGCTGATCGGGGGCGATCCGGGCATCGGTAAATCGACCTTGCTGCTTCAGGCGGCAGCTAGGATGGCGCTCGCCGGGCTGCCGGTTGCGTATGTCTCGGGCGAGGAGGCGGCGGATCAGGTACGGTTGCGCGCGCGGCGGCTCGGGCTGGGCGAGGCGCCGGTGCAACTCGCCGCGGCGACCTCCACGCGCGATATTTTGACGACATTGGGGCAGGGCAGGCCCCCCGCGCTCCTGGTAATCGACTCGATCCAGACGATGCATTCGGACCTGATCGAGGGCGCGCCGGGCACCGTCAGCCAGGTGCGGGCGTCTGCGCAGGAGCTGATCCGCTTCGCCAAGGAGCGCGGCACCGCGGTGGTGCTGGTTGGCCATGTGACCAAGGACGGCAGCATCGCCGGTCCGCGCGTGCTCGAACATATGGTCGATACGGTGCTCAGCTTCGAGGGCGAGCGCAGCCATCAATATCGCATCCTGCGCGCGATCAAGAACCGTTTTGGCGGCACCGACGAGATCGGCGTGTTTGCGATGGTGGCGGAAGGATTGGCCGAAGTTTCAAATCCTTCCGCGCTTTTCCTCACGCAGCGTGATGAGGGTGTGACGGGCACGGTGGTCTTCCCCGCGCTTGAGGGCACGCGGCCGGTGCTGGTCGAAATCCAGGCGCTGGTGGTGCGCCTCGCCTCGGGCGCGACCCCGCGCCGCGCGGTGGTCGGGTGGGACAGCGGGCGGCTCGCGATGATCCTCGCCGTGCTGGAAGCGCGCTGCGGGCTGAGCTTTTCCTCGTCGGAGGTCTACCTCAACATTGCCGGCGGTTACCGCGTGATCGATCCCGCCGCCGACCTTGCGGTCGCCGCCGCGCTCATATCGGCCTTGTCCGAGCGTCCGGTTCCCGCCGATGCCGTGGCATTCGGCGAGGTCGCGCTTTCGGGCGAGGTGCGCCCGGTCGCGCATGGTGCATTGCGGTTGAAGGAGTCGGCCAAGCTCGGGTTCGAGCGGGCACTCGTACCCGCCGCGATGGCGCGCGACCCCAGCGACCTGTCGCTTGCCGGGTTCAGGACGTTGGGTCAATTCGTTGACCATATGTTGGGGCGCGGCTAGCGGATCGCCGATGGGATTGACCGCTCTCGACATACTCGTGCTTCTCGCGGTGGGCGGGGCGGGGGCGCTCGGCTTTTTGCGCGGCTTCGTGACCGAAGTGCTGTCGCTGTTCGCCTGGGTGGCGATCATCTTTATGCTGAAGATTTTCCATACGCCGCTCGCCCACGCCTTTTCCGGTCTGGTCGGAACGGTGACGGGCGCGGCGGTGCTCGCCTTCGCGGTAATCGTGAGCGTCACGTATTTCGGCGGGCGGATGGTCGCGCGATCGATCGGGTCGAGGACACGCGATTCGATCCTCGGCCCGCTCGACCGCGCGCTCGGCTTCGGGTTTGGCGCGTTGAAGGGGCTGATCCTCGCCAGCCTCGGCTTCCTGCTGGTCGTGCTGATGACCGACACGGTGCATGGCGGGCCGGCGAACCGCCCCGAATGGCTCACCGCCTCCCGCACCTATCCGCTGCTCAACCAGACCAGCGCGAGCATCGCCGATTTCGTCGATCGGCGCCGTAAGGGGCTGCCGGTGTTCGGGCATGGCGACACCGTGATCGTGGCGCATCCGGGCAGGAGCGGCGAGTGACCGGGTAGCCTTGGCGGGCATGGCGCCCTACATGCCGGGCATGAACGCGCCGCTCTACAATACCGAGATCTTGCGGCTGGCGGCGAGCAATCCGTTCGGTGAGCGGCTTGCCGATCCGATGGCGTCGTCCGAAAAGCGATCGCCGGTCTGCGGCAGCCGGGTGACGGTTGACGTCAACCTCGACGCGCGGGGCCGGGTGAGCGAGATCGGCATGCTGGTTCGCGCCTGTGCGCTCGGTCAGGCCTCATCCTCGCTGCTTGCCGGCGATGCGATCGGCAAATCGCCCGAGCAGCTCGCAGCGGCGCGCGACTCGCTGGCCGCCTGGCTCGCGGGAGCGAGTGGGCCGCCTGATTGGCCGGGCTTCGATCTGTTCGCCCCGGCGCTGCCGCACACCGCGCGCCATGCGTCGATCCGCCTCGCATTCGAAGCCGCCGCCGAGGCTGCTGCGGCCGCGCGAGCACGCGCCTGATGGGCGGCAATACGGTATCGCTGCTTCGCGACGGCGTGGTACTGTTCGGCTTCGGCCTCGTCTTCGTGCTGGTGTTCCGCAAGCTGGGGCTGGGCGCGACGCTGGGCTATCTCCTCGCCGGCGCGGTGGTCGGGCCGCAGGCGCTCCACTTGGTCGGCGATGCGGAGGGCAAGATCGGCGTCGCCGAGCTCGGCATTACGTTGCTGCTGTTCATCGTCGGGCTCGAGCTCAATCCGCAGCGGCTGTGGCGGATGAAGCAGGAGATATTCGGACTCGGGCTGATCCAGGTCGTGCTGTGCGGTCTTGCCGTGTCGGGAGTGGTTTGGGTCGGCACGCAGTCTACCGCGGCAGCATGCCTTTCGCTCGGCCTGCCGCTGGCCCTGTCATCGACCGCGCAGGTATTGCCGATGCTGCAGTCCGCCGGCCGCCTGCGCACTCCGTTCGGCGAACGCGCTTTCTCGATCCTGCTGTTCCAGGACCTGTCGATCGTCCCGCTCATCACCATCGTCGCGGTGATGTCGCGCAACCCGGCAGACCAGCACGGCCCGCCCGGCTGGCTGTTATTCCTGTACACCATCGCCGCGATCGCCGGGTTGATTGTCGCCGGACGCTTCATCCTGCGCCCTCTGTTCCGCATCATCGGCAATCTCGGCGAGCGCGAGATGTTCGTGTTCGCGGGCCTGTTCACCGTCATCGCTGCGGCGGCGGTGATGGAGGCGCTTGGCCTGTCGACCGCGCTTGGTGCCTTCGTCGCCGGCGTGATGCTGGCGGACAGCCCGTACCGCCACGAGATCGAGGCCGATGTCGAGCCGTTCCGCTCGATCCTGCTCGGATTGTTCTTCCTCGCGGTCGGGATGATGCTCGATCTGCACACTATCGCTGCTCGGCCGTTCTTCGTGTTCGGCATGGCGGCGGCGCTGATCGCCACCAAAACCGCGATCATCACCGGCATCGGCCTGGCCTTCAAGATGCGCTGGCGCGGCGCGCTCGCGCTCGGGTTGCTGCTGAGCCAAGGCGGTGAGTTCGGCTTCGTGCTGTTCGCACAGGCGCAAAAGGCCTTTCTCGTCGCCCCCGAAGCGGCAAGCCTGTTCGGTGCGATCGTGACCCTGTCCATGGCGACGACGCCGTTCCTGATGTCCGCCACCGCGCGCATCCGCACCGAACCGGAAAAGAACGAGATGCGCGAAGGTCCTTCGCAGGACGGCGCCAATGCCGTGATCGTCGGCTATGGGCGCTTCGGCCAGACGGTCGCGCAGATGCTCATCGCAGCGGGTGTCCCAGTTACGCTGATCGATACCGATATCGAGATGATCGACGTCGCCGGCAGCTTCGGCGCGAAGGTCTATTATGGCGACGGCACGCGGCTCGATCTGCTTCGCCAGGCGGGGGCGGCGGAAGCCGAGCTGATCCTGTTCTGCATCGACGGCGATCAACTGGATGCCGAGCTGATCGAGGGCGTGCACGAGGCCTTCCCCGACGCCCAGATTTTCGCACGCGCCTTCGATCGCCGCGCGCTGCTCAAACTGAAAGGCTCGCCGGTCACTGGCGTGGTGCGCGAAGTGCTCGAATCCGCCGTCGTCATGGCGCGGCGCGCGCTGGACGGCATCGGCGTTTCCGACGAGCAGATCGACCGCACCGAAACGCTCTACCGAAAGCGCGACACCGAACGGCTGCGCGCCCAGCATGAGACAGGCGACCTGCACGCCGCGATCGACACGATCATCACCGAGGACGAGCGGGAGACATTGGGCGCGAAGACCAATGCCGGGCTCGCGGACGGGGAATGCGGATGAATTGGATTGCGATCCTCGCGGCGCTGTCGGGGGCGATGGCGATCGGCGCGGGTGCATTCGGCGCGCACGCGGCGCACGGCGATGCCGTCGAATGGCTCAGGACCGGCGGGCACTACCAGTTGATCCACGCCGTCGCCGCGCTGGTCGCGCTGCGCATGGGCGCGCGTGGGCCGGCATGGTGCTTTATCGCTGGCGGCGCGATGTTCGCCGGGTCGCTCTACTGGATGGCGTCAGGGCTGCCGCGGGGGATAGCGGGGCCGATTACCCCGCTCGGTGGGCTGGTGTTGATCGGCGGATGGCTGTGGCTGGCGTGGCGCGCGGCGCGGGCGTGAGCTTGGGCGGGCCGCCGCTCGCCGACGACGGCAACGCGTAGAGCGCGCGCAGCGCCTGCCACGCCGCAGGATGATAGACACTGCGATGCCCTTCATCGACGTTCACCGCGGTCCAATGTAGGCCGTTGCCCTGGGCTCGGCCGAGCGCCGCCCTGAGCGCGGCCTGTCGCGCGACATCCTTTTGTGCTTCGGCCGCGGGCGGCGGCGGCACTTCGAACGCGACCCAAAGCCGTTTGCCGGCGAACGAAGACCGCGTCATCGCCGCGGTCGTTTCGTCGATCACATGGCCGCCGTTCCACCAAAGGCTTGGGCTGATCGCGATATAATCGTCAAAGCTGTCCGGCCGATCGAGCAGCGCGTGCAGCACGAAAAGGCCGGCGAGCGATTCGCCGATGATCGCCGTGCGACCCGAGGTGCGATACCGTGCGTCGACCCACGGTTTCAGATCGTCCCGCAGAAAGCGAAGATAAGCCGCCGACCCGCCGGACGTCGGCGCCGCCTTCAAATCCGATGCGAGCGTGGAGGGCGAGGTCAGGTCGTGCCGACGATCCACGCCTTCAATCCCGACAACGATCATTTCGTCGCCCTCGCCATTGGCAGCGGTGATCTGCGCGAGCGCGGCGATGTGCTGGAAATCCTCCTTCTCTCCACCATCGAGAAGGAACAGCACGCGAAACTTTCGCGTCGGGTCGGCATAATGTTCCGGCAGGTAGACGTTGATGCGTCGGTTTGAACCGAGCGTCGGCGCCCCGACGTCGAACGACCAGCCGATGACAATCGCGCGCGATGCCTCCTTGTCCCCCTGGACCGGCGCCGCGGCGCTCGCGGGCAAGGTGATCGCGGCGACGAGGAGCAGGATGGAACGCGATCTCATGTGATTTCCCTCAACGTCCGGCCGGCGCCGGGGCGGGCCGATCGAGAAACATCGCCACGGCATGCAGATCGATGCCCTTATCCAGATATGTCCGCCCGATGCCGCGCGCGAGAAGGAAGGGGAGCGTACCGCCTTCCATTTTTTTGTCGTGCAGCATGTGCGCGACCAAGGCCTCGCCCGTAGCATCGATCCGGGCGGCGGCCACACTGTCGGGCAACCCGACCGCGCGCAGATGGTCTGCCACCCGCGCCGCGTCGTCCGCCGGCGCCAAACCTTGCGCGGCGGAAAATCGGAACGCCAGCGCGATCCCCGCCGCAACCGCTTCACCGTGGAGCAGCCGGTCGGAGAAGCCCGCTTCCGCTTCCAGCGCATGGCCGAAAGTGTGGCCGAGATTGAGCAACGCGCGCTTGCCGGTGGTCTCGCGCTCGTCCTCGGCGACGATCCGCGCCTTGGCCGCGACCGAATGCGCGATGGCATATTCGCGCGCAGCCGGATCGCCCGTCAGCAACGCCGCCCCGTTCGCTTCGCACCAAACGAAGAAATCGGGGTCGTCGATCAGCCCGTATTTGACCACCTCGGCATAGCCGGCGCGCAGTTGCCGGGCCGCAAGTGTGTCGAGCACCTGCGGATCGATCAGCACCAGTGCCGGCTGGTGGAACGCCCCGATCAAATTCTTGCCGGCGCGCGTATTGATTGCCGTCTTGCCGCCGACCGACGAATCGACCTGCGCGAGCAACGTCGTCGGGATTTGCACGAAACCGCAGCCGCGCTTGAGGATCGCGCAGGCGAACCCGACCAGATCACCGATCACGCCACCGCCCAGCGCGATGACATGGTCGCCGCGCTCCACGCCCAAGTCGAGCAGCTCGCTGGTCAAGGATTCGAGCTGGCCCCAGCTCTTGCTGGCCTCGCCCGGCGCGAGCACGATTGCCTTGCTTGCGATGTCCGCTCCGGCAAGCGAGGCCTGAAGCGTGGCGAGATGCGCGGACACGTTCCGGTCGGTAACGATCACCATTCGCCGTCCGCGCGCCAGCGGGATCAAATGCTCCGCGGCGCGGGCCAGCAACCCCGCCTCGATCAGCACATCATAGCTGCGGTCGCCCAATGCCACCGGAATGCGGATCATGCTTGGAGCGCCTTGAGAATTGCCTTCACCGTCGCGTCGTGCGGCGCATGGTGGCTTGGGATGTGGATCGGCGCCAGCGCGTAGATCGGATTGCGCACCTTAGCCAGATCGGCGAGTACGGCGTGCGGGTTCTTGCCGCGCAGCAGGGGGCGGGTGTCGCGGCGGCGCACGCGGTCGGCCAGCACGTCGATGTCGGCGTCGAGCCAGATCGCGAGCGAGGAGGCAAGGATCAGCGCGCGGGTTTCATCGTTGATGAAGGCTCCGCCGCCAGTCGCGATCACCTTGCGCGTCCCGTCCATCAGCCGCGAGATCACGCGCCGCTCGCCGTCGCGAAAATAGGCTTCGCCGAACCGCTCGAAGATATCGGCGATCGACATTCCCGCCGCCGCCTCGATTTCGGCATCGGCATCGACGAAGGGTAGCCGCAAATGTCCGGCAAGCCGCCGCCCCACGGTCGACTTGCCGACCCCCATCAACCCGACCAACACGATCGGACGCCCTGCTTGCGCGGTGGAAGCGCGCGAGGTCGAGGCGGGGCTTTGCAACATGCGGACAGGGGCTATACAGCGCGCCTGCGTCTCGGGCAAAAGCCGTCCGGGCCGATTGTCCGCTTTTCGCCGAGGTAGTCTGCCATGTCCCGCCCGTTGCTCATCCTCCTCATCGTACTTGTCGTCGTTGTCGGCGGGGTGGTCGTTCTGGCAGGCCGGGCGCATGAAAAGCCGTTGACGCATGTCGAGAAGGTGGTGCCGCTTGCGAATCTCCAGAGCTAGCGCGCTACTCGCCTGCGCCGCGTTGACGGCGCTCGCGGCGGGCATTCCGGCGCTGGGGCAGGACAACAGGGGGCAGAACAAACCCGAATCGATCCTGCCGCCGGGCTTCAACGACCCTGTTGCACAACCCACCGCATCGGCGCCGGCACCCGCCGGCACGCCGAACCCCGGCGCGACAGCGGGTGCTTCGGCGATTGGCGCCGCGCCGGGCATGCCT
>JBDSKT010000266.1:0-3172 GCA_039916765.1 Sphingomonas sp. | reverse complement strand
GGCAGACGCCCGCCGCGCGCGGATCGTGCGTCCAGAACACCGGCGCGCCGATCAGCAGATCGCGCACCGTGCCCCCGCCGACCCCGGTGATCAGCGCGAAGAAGGCGAGCGTGACCATGGTCTGGCCGCGCTTCGCCGCCGCCAGCGCGCCCGACGCCGCGAATACCGCGAGCCCCGCCATGTCGAGCCACGGCGCCGCGACAGGCAGAAAGGCGACAGGATGGAAGGCGGCGGGGTGGAGCATCCACCGCTGGTTAGGCTATGATGCGCGCCAGGGGAATTGCGGGAGCGCGACGATGGACGGTGGCTGTGCTTGCGGGGCGGTGCGTTACCGGCTGACGGATGCGCCGATGATCGTGCATTGCTGTCATTGCACGTCCTGCCAGACCGAGACCGGATCGGCGTTTGCCGTCAACGCGGTGATCGAGCGCAACGCGGTCGAGTTGCTGGTGGGCGACCCCGAGCTGGTGGCGACCCCGTCGGAGAGCGGCAAGGGACAGGAGATCGCGCGCTGCCCGGCGTGCCGCGTCGCGGTCTGGAGCCATTATGCCGGATCGGGCCGGCGGTGCGCGTTCGTTCGCGTCGGGACGCTCGACACGCCCGGCGCGCTGCCGCCCGACGTCCACATCTTCACCCGCACGAAGCTGCCCTGGATCGTCCTGCCCGCCGGCGCGCCGACGTTCGAGGGATTTTATCCCGACCCGGCGACGGTGTGGACCGACGCGGCGCGGGCGCGGTTCCGGGCAATGCGGCACGCAATTTGAAGGCCCCCCACCGCGCGGACATCTGTCGTTCAGGTTGTTGGACTACAAGCGTAGTCGCACAACGAAAGGGCGGCATATGGGTGATCGAAATGTAAAGCCAGGTACATGGGCGGCATCGCGGCGGATGCGCTGGGCGGCGTTGCCGGCGGTGCTCGCGTTGACCGCCGCCGCGGCACCGCCGCCCGTGCCTTCACCCGCCCCGCCAGCCCCCCAGCCAGCCGCCCGCTACGACACCGCGCCGATCCTCGCCGAACTCGACAAGGAATGCGCCGACGGCACTTTTTCCGGCGTCGTGGTGGTGCGCGCTCACGGGCGCACGCTAATCGACCATAGCTGTGGGATGGCCGACCAGATCAACGCGCTGCCCAACACGCACGCGACCCGCTTCAAGATTTATTCGACCAGCAAGTTCATGACCGCGCTCACCGTGATGCGCCTGGTCGAGCAGCACCGCATGGCGCTCGACGCGCCGATCAAGACGTATATCCCCGATGCGCCGGCGACGTGGGACGCGGTGACGGTGCGCATGCTGCTCAACCATATCTCGGGCATCCCCGACCTGACCGGCGGGCTGGTCGAGCATTTCACGCAGGATCATCCGCACGCGATGCGCGCGCTGCTGTCCGCGTTGAGCGACAAGGACCGGGCGCTCGCGACGCCCGCGGGACAAACCTTCCACTACAATAATTTCGGCTTCGAACTGCTCGCCGACGCCGCCGCGCATGCGACGGGCACCCCGTTCGCCACCCTGGTCGCCGACATCGTGTTCAAACCGGCGGGGATGGCCACCGCGAGCATCGAGGCGCCAAACATCCTGATGGGCCACCCGCTCGCGGTGAACGAGCCGGGGCTCGCCTACGGCTATAACGGCGCGCCCGGCAAGCTCGAGCAGGCGACCAACTACGCCTTCATCCAGCTCGGCGCGGGCGCGGTGCGCGCCTCGGTCGATGATTTCGTGGCGCTCGACGCGGCGCTGTCGGCGGGCAAGATCATCTCAGCCGCGTCGCAGGCGGAGATGACCCGCGCGCTGCTCCCCGACGAACGACCCGACAGCGGACGTCGTTTCGGGCTGGGCATCATCGTCGGCGAGAAGGACGGCGTGGCGATGGAGGGCCATACCGGCGGCACGAACGGCTATATCAGCGATTTCGAGCGCTACCGGGGCGACGATGCGATGATGATCGCGCTGACCAACCGGGGCTTCGTCAAGACCCGCTGGCTGCGCGATGCGGTGGCGACGATGCTCAAGGGCGCGCGCTAGCCGCGCTTTCCGACATGATGGTGAAGCCGGGGGCAGGTCGCGCGACCCGCCCCCGGAAAAGCTACTCAATGATGCATCGCGGCTTTCTTCGCGGCGACCTTGGCGTGGTGATGCCCGACCCAGCAACCGATCGCCGCGCCGGCGACGCCGTGGCCCTTGCCGACGAAATGGCCGCCGACCCCGCCTATGGCGGCGCCCTTGAGGCAGCCCTTGGCGTCGGCTGGGGCGACCGCGAGCGCCGAGGCGGCGAGCGCGAAAGCAGCGGCGATAGCAGGAGTCTTCATGGGCAATCCCTCCACATGTGTGTTGATGCAGCAATACGCACGGCGAGATGGATGGTTGCTGATGGTTCGATGACAAATCGGTCAGGCGAGCGAAAGCGGCTCGCCGCAACCTTTTGGCAGGGGTTTTCTTGCGATAGAGAACGCCATGCACAAGATCGTCCTCGATCACGTCAACAAGCTGCTCGAAATGCGGCTCAGCGGACCGGCGTCGCTCGCCGACATCATCAGCGCAGGGACAGCGGCGCCAGCGGCGGTGCGCTCGTTCGGCACACCGCCCGGCGCGCACCGCTCGATCTACGATCTGTCGGAGATGGGGGCGATTTCCGACGAGGCGATCGACAAGGCCTTCAGCGAATGGGCCGATCCGCGCTTCACGTGCGTGCGGGCGCGAAAGGTCGCGATCGTCGCGCCGCCGCCCCTCATCCGGTCGCGGCTTGAAAAGCTCCGCGACTCCCGCCCCGGGCTGAGCGTGTTCGAGACGCGCCAGCAGGCGATGCGCTGGCTGTTCGCGTAGCGGCTCGCCGCCCGGCGAAGACCGGCAATGCCGTAGGATGAGGGATAGCGGCGCGGAGTGATTCGCGCCGTCGGTCGCAGCCTTAGCGCGCCGGCCGGGGCAAGCCCTCCTCCGATCCATATTTAGCCAAAGGCTAAATGTGGATGGGCTTGCCCGTCACCGCCATCGCGGCCTCCTTGATCGCCTCGCTGTGCGTCGGATGCGCGTGGCAGGTATAGGCGATGTCCTCGCTCGTCGCGCCGAACTCCATCGCCTGCGCCGCCTGCGCGATCATCGTGCCGGCGACGCTCGCGATACACCACACGCCGAGCACGCGGTCGGTCTTCGCGTCGGCGATGATCTTCACGAA
>JBDSKT010000265.1:0-6363 GCA_039916765.1 Sphingomonas sp. | reverse complement strand
CGGACGGGCAGCTCGAGCTTTCCAACACGACGAGCTGGGGCGTGTCGACGCGGATGATCGGCGGCGTGATCATGGTCCACGGCGACGATGACGGGCTGCGCGTGCCGCCGCGAATCGCGCCGTGGCAGGTGGTGATCGTGCCGATGCTCCGCGACGCGCCTGAGGACGAGGAAATCATCGCGTATTGCAAGGCATTGCAGGCCGACCTTGCCGCCCAGTCCGCGCTCGGGGAGCCGGTGCGCGCGCTGCTCGACCTCAAGTTCGGCAAGGCGGCGGCCAAGCGCTGGGGCTGGGTGAAGAAGGGCGCGCCGGTCATCGTCGAGGTCGGCGGGCGCGATGTCGCGGGGGGCAACGTCTCGGTGGTGCGCCGCGACCGACTGTACCGCGCGGACGGCAAGCTCGACAGCCAAATCCTGCCGCGCGGTGATTTCGTGAGCGGCGCGGCGGCGATGCTGGAGGATATCCAGCGCTCGCTTCACAACCAGGCGCGCGAGCGGCTGCGGGCGAACGTGGCGCCGGCGGTGGATTTCGCGGCGGTCGAGGAGCATTTCGCGGAGGGCGCGAAGAACCCCGGCTGGCTCGAAGTGCAATGGTCCAGGCCGAGCGGCGCGGCGCTGGACAAGGTGGTCGAACGGCTGAAGGCGCTGAAGTTGACCCTGCGCAACGCACCGATGGAGCAGCGGGTGGCCGACGGCGCGTGTGTGTTCACCGGCGACGCGGCGGTCGAGCGGGTGCTGATTGGCCGGGCCTACTGAGGCGCGCATCGCCGGTCGGACACGGCCAGACATGGGCCCAAACTTTACGGGGGCCGGGAACGCTTCACGGCCCCTGGTCTATCTTTCTGCGAACGCACCGTAGCGCTCACGCCATGCCACCACTTCGTCGCGCAGATGCGCCGGCGCGGGGTTTCCCGAAAGGACGAGGCTGGCGACGTCGTCGTCGGGATGCATCAACGCTTTCCTCGACCCGTCGCTGAACCAAACGGGGATCAGCCGAGTGCACAGGCTGTCCAGGACGGTCGCGGCCATGCCACTTTCGATTGCATCGCTGCCGGGGAGGACGCGGACGTTGATCGAAACGCCTTCGAAGCAGTTGCGCGGCTCACGCTCGAAATTGATCGACACGAGAAGGCCGGATCGGTCTGGACGGGCGTCGTCGGGCATCTCCGCGACCCGTCGCCAGGCACAAAACCAGGTTCGGCAAATATGCGGACGCACCGCATGGATGCCGCAGCCGCGCGAGCTCAGGTGGGTGCAGGGCGTCCCCGCCGGTTTCTTGAAATCGGGCGTGTCCACCGTGAGAACGGTGCAGCACGCCGTGCAATCCCCGCAGGCGCGATTGCCGAGCACCGGCCCGAGCAGCGTGGTTTCAAGATCGCTCATCCGCTACCGCCCCGACATGAGCTTTGCCCCGCGCTTGCGCGAGCAGCACTTGGCGATGCCGCTCCGCATACGCCGCGCGTGTCGCCGCATCACGCGCGCCGTGGCAAGCGGGGCACGAAACGCCCTCCTGATATAGCGGTGAGGCCCGGTCTGCGGCGCCGACCGGCATCCGGCACCCCCGGCAGAGCGCATGGCTGCCCGCCTTTAGTCCGTGGCTGACCGCGACTCGCTCGTCGAACACAAAACACTCGCCCTGCCAGCGGCTCTCGGCGGCGGGTACCTGCTCGAGATATTTTAGGATGCCGCCTTCGAGGTGATGGACCTCCGTCACCCCGCGCGCCTTGAGCAATGCGGTCGCCTTCTCGCAGCGGATTCCACCGGTGCAGAACATCGCGACGCGCGACGCGGCGGCGATCTGGTCGCGGTGTGCCTCCACCCATGCGGGAAAGTCGCTGAAGGCGCGCGTGCCGGGGTCCGTCGCGCCGGCGAAGGTGCCGATTTCGACCTCGTAATCGTTGCGCGTATCGATCAGCAGCGTGCCGGGCAGATCGATGAGGGCATTCCAGTCTTCGGGCGGCACATATGTTCCGGCGTCGAGCGGATCGATCTCGGGTACGCCCATGGTCACGATTTCGCGCTTCAAACGGACCTTGGTGCGGTGGAAGGGCATGGTCTCGACGGTCGAGAACTTCACCTCAAGATCGGCGCAGCCGGGCAGGGCGCGGATATGCGCCAGTACAACGTCTATCTCCGCCTGCTCCCCGGCGATCGTTCCGTTGATGCCCTCCGCGGCAAGCAGGATCGTGCCCTTCACCGCGTGCGCCTTCATCACATCAAGCAACGGCGAGCGAAGTGCGGACGGATCGTCGAACCGTGCGAAGCGGTAAAGCGCGGCGACGCGAACCGTCACAGCCTGGCCCAAGCCTGCTCGAAGGCGGCCCGCTGGTCGGGAGTGAGCGTCAGCCCCACTTTGCTACGGCGGTCCATCGCGTCGGCGGGGTTCCGCGCCCATTCCCGGTCGCGCATCCAGCGTGCCTCGATCTCGGTCAGGCCGCCGCCGAGGTCCACGCCCATGCCCGCCTCGTCTTTCACACCGGCGAGCATCTCGGCCAGCATCGTGCCGTAGGCGTGCGCCATTCGCGCGCTCCGCGCCGTGCCCAGAAAGGGCCAGGTGGTCCGCGCCTGCGCAAGGAAATCATCGAAGTTCGCGATGGCCCCGCCCGGAAATATCCGCATGCGGGTGGTCGGATAGGGGGCCAGTCCCATCGCCGGGCCGAGCTTTCCCATCGCCTCTTCGGCAAGGTGCCGCGCCGTGGTGATCTTGCCGCCGAATACGCTGAGCAGCGGCGCGCCATCCGTGTCGAGCTCGAGAACGTATTCGCGCGTCACCGCCTTCGCCTCACTCGCACCGTCGTCATAGAGCGGGCGCACGCCGGACCAGCTCGACGTGACGTCGGCGGGCGCGATCTGCCTGGTGAAATGGTGATTGATGCCGTCGCAGAGATACGCGATTTCGTCGTCGGCGATCCGCGCGTCCTCGGGTGCATCGACCGGGATGTCGGTGGTGCCGATCTCGGTCTGGCCCTGCCAGGGGATCGCGAAGATAATCCGTCGGTCGGGCAGCTGGAGCATATAGGCGTGGTCGCCCTGGTACAGTTGGGGCACGACGATGTGGCTGCCCTTGACCAGCCGCACGTTGCTCTTCGCGTTCACGCCGAGCTTTTCGAGCATCAGGTGTACCCACGGCCCGGCGGCGTTGACCAGCGCGCGCGCTTCGATGGTGCGCCCGTCGGACAAGGTCGCGCGCCACGAACTCCCTTCGCGCCGGGCGCTCTCGACCGCAACGCCGGTGACGATTTCCGCGCCATTGTCGGCGGCATCGATCGCGTTCAGCACCGTGAGGCGAGAATCGTCGGTCTGCGCATCGGAATAGACAAATCCGCTGCGTCCGCCCTTGAGTGGTGCGGTATAGGCCGTGTCGGCCTTGTTCAGCCCGCGTGACCGGGCGAGCGAGATCTTCCCGCCCAGCCAATCGTAAAGGTACAGCCCGATCCGTACCATCCACCAGGGCCGCACCGAATTTTCCTGCGGCAGAACGAAAGTCAGCGGGCGGATCAGGTGCGGCGCGGCCTTCAGCAATCGCTCGCGCTCGCGCAGCGCCTCCGCGACGAGCTTGAACTCGTAATATTCGAGGTAGCGCAGCCCGCCATGGATCAGCTTGGTCGAGGCCGAGGACGTGTACGCGGCGAGATCGTCGCGCTCGACGAGCAGCACCTTGCAGCCCAGCAAAGAGGCCTCGCGCGCGATCGCGCAGCCGTTGATGCCGCCACCGATGATCAGGAGGTCGTAAATCACGCGCGACGGATAGCTGCCCGGCCCCCATGTGTCACCCGCTGTTGACCACTTCGGGTCCGCTCGGTATAGGCGCCGCTGTCCGAGCGGGGTTTCCCCGCGCGGGCATGCTTGAACATTGCTGGATGCATTCCAGGATCCGGGGTGGCGATGTCACCTGACGGTCCTTTTTGTATTCGCGGAATTCCGGTTCCGAAGGGGCGTCATGGCTCCAGCAAAGTAACCAACTACTCAAGGTGAAGAGATTCATGCCGACGATCAACCAGCTGGTCCGCAAGGGCCGCGATCCGCAGAAGGCCAAGTCCAAGGTCCCTGCGATGGAGCAGAACCCGCAGAAGCGCGGCGTTTGCACCCGCGTTTATACGACGACCCCGAAAAAGCCGAACTCGGCGCTGCGCAAGGTGGCCAAGGTCCGCCTGACCAACCAGCGCGAAGTCATCAGCTACATTCCGGGCGAGGGTCACAACCTTCAGGAGCACTCGGTGGTCCTGATCCGTGGCGGTCGTGTGCGCGATCTTCCCGGCGTTCGTTATCACGTCCTGCGCGGCGTGCTCGATACGCAGGGCGTGAAGGATCGCCGCCAGTCGCGGTCCAAGTACGGCGCCAAGCGTCCGAAGTAAGCCGGTCGGCTGTTTAGCCGCCCCTCAGATGGCTGAAGTTTAGAAGGAAGAAATCCAATGGCACGTCGTCGTCGCCCAGAAAAGCGTATCATCCTGCCCGATCCCAAGTTCGGGGACGAGGTTCTCTCCAAGTTCATGAATTCGGTGATGCTCGACGGCAAGAAGTCGGTCGCCGAGCTGATCGTCTACGGTGCCATGGAAACCGTCGAGGCGCGCGCCAAGAAGGACCCGCTCGCGGTGTTCCACGATGCGCTCGCCAACGTGAAGCCGGGCATCGAGGTCCGTTCGCGCCGCGTCGGCGGTGCGACCTATCAGGTCCCGGTCGAGGTGCGCCCCGAGCGCGCTCAGGCACTCGCGATCCGCTGGCTGATCTCGGCGGCGCGCGCGCGCAGCGAGAACACGATGGCCGCGCGCCTGTCGGGCGAGTTGATGGACGCCGCCAACAATCGCGGCAACGCGGTGAAGAAGCGTGAAGATACGCACCGCATGGCCGAGGCGAACCGCGCCTTCTCGCATTACCGCTGGTAATACCTACATGGGATGAGGGCTTCGGCTCTCATCCCAACCGTTCGCCCTGAACTCAGCCCGAACGGTCTTGAGATTGCAGTCTTTCAAAGTTTGACCGCCGCGCAGTCGGCACAGGAGTGAAACGTCATGGCCCGCAGCCATCCGCTCGACATGTATCGCAACATCGGCATCATGGCCCACATCGATGCCGGCAAGACGACGACGACCGAGCGCATCCTTTACTACACCGGCAAGTCCTACAAGATCGGCGAAGTGCATGAAGGCACCGCGACGATGGACTGGATGGAGCAGGAGCAGGAGCGCGGGATCACGATCACGTCGGCTGCCACGACGTGCTTCTGGAACGATCACCGCATCAATATCATCGACACTCCTGGCCACGTCGACTTCACCATCGAAGTCGAGCGTTCGCTGCGCGTGCTCGATGGCGCGGTCGCGTGTTTCGACGGCGTTGCCGGTGTCGAGCCGCAGTCCGAGACGGTGTGGCGCCAGGCGGAGAAGTACAAGGTTCCGCGGATGTGCTTCGTCAACAAGCTCGACCGCACCGGGGCCAATTTCGACATGTGCGTGCAGATGATCAAGGACCGCCTCGGCGCGCGTCCGGCGGTGCTGTATCTGCCGATCGGCCTGGAGGGCGATTTCAAGGGCCTGGTCGATCTGGTCGAGAACCGCGCCATCATCTGGCTCGAGGAATCGCTGGGCGCGAAGTTCGAATATCAGGACATTCCCGACAATTTGAAGGACGCCGCGGCGACCGCCCGCTCGGAGCTGATCGAGATGGCCGTCGAGCAGGACGACGACTTGATGGAGGCGTATCTCGAAGGCAACGAGCCAAGCGCGGCCGACCTCAAGAAACTGATCCGCAAGGGCACGCTCAACTTCTCGTTCGTGCCGGTGCTGTGCGGCTCGGCGTTCAAGAACAAGGGTGTCCAGCCGCTGCTCGACGCGGTGGTGGACTACCTGCCTAGCCCGCTTGACGTCCCCGCGATCAAGGGCGTGTCGCTCGACGGCAAGACCGAGGATTCGCGTCCGGCCGACGATAACGCGCCGTTCTCCGCGCTGGCGTTCAAGATCATGAACGATCCGTTCGTCGGCACGCTGACCTTCGCGCGCATCTATTCGGGCAAGCTGGAGACCGCGTCGCAGGTCACCAACTCGGTCAAGGACAAGAAGGAAAAGGTCGGTCGCATGCTGTTGATGCACGCGAACAGCCGCGAGGACATTCAGGAGGCTTATGCGGGCGACATCGTCGCGCTGGCTGGCCTCAAGGACACCACGACCGGTGACACGCTCTGCGCGCAGAACGCACCGATCATCCTCGAGCGGATGGAGTTTCCGGACCCCGTCATCGAATTGTCGGTGGAACCGAAGACCAAGGCCGACCAGGAGAAGATGGGCGTCGCGCTCAATCGTCTCGCGCGCGAAGACCCGTCGTTCCGCGTGTCGACCGATCACGAGAGCGGCCAGACCATCATCAAGGG
>JBDSKT010000264.1:0-6948 GCA_039916765.1 Sphingomonas sp. | reverse complement strand
CCGAGCGGATCGCGGGCGAGCAGCATGCGTGGCGGCTCGACATGGCGCGTGCCGCGGCATGGGCGGGGCCGTTGACCTGGATCGATGAAATTGGGGGCGAAATCGTCGCCGATCCTTCTAGCCATGGAGACGTCGTCCTGGCGCGAAAGGATGCGCCGGCAAGCTATCACCTGGCTGTAACGGTCGACGACGCGGCGCAGGGCGTGACCCACGTCGTGCGCGGGTGCGATTTGTTCACCGCGACCCACATCCACCGCCTGCTCCAGGCACTGCTCGACCTGCCGGTGCCGGTGTGGCGGCACCACGCGCTGCTCGCGGGCGAGGACGGGGTGCGACTCGCCAAGCGCCACGGCGCGCCGTCGCTCGCCGCCATGCGCGACGCGGGCGAGGATGGGCGCGCGCTTGCCCATACGCTGCGCGCCGGCGAGGCACCCATTGGCTTTTGCTGGGCGAAGCATTAGATTTAGGCGCATGAGCACGTTCCTCGTCATCCTCGTCGTCGCCGCGATGATCGCCACCGTCGTCGCGCTGGTTCGCGGCATCGCGACCTTCCTGCTGGCATCGACCCGTGAAGTGCACGGCGAAGCGGGGTCCGAGGGGCCGAGCCAGGCAGCGCTCAAGGCGAACAAGATGATGCAGATGCGCGTGTTGTTCCAGGGGCTGGCGATCCTCCTCGTGGCGGTGCTGCTGCTGCTCTACGGTCACCACTGAGCGCGCGCGGGGCCGCCCGTGGTCAAGCTCAATAAGATCTACACGCGCACAGGGGACCAAGGCACCACCGGCTTGGTCGATGGGTCGCGCGCGGCCAAGACCGACCCGCGGATACAGGCGATCGGCGACATCGATGAGGCGAATAGCGCGATCGGCACCGCGATCGCCGCGGTCCGCGCCGCCTCGCTCGGCGCCGCGAGCGCAACCTTCTGGCTCGTCACGCTGCTCGAGCGCATCCAGAATGACCTGTTCGACCTTGGCGCCGACCTGGCGACACCGCTGGATTTGCCAGGTGAAGCGTTGCGGATCGTCCCGGCGCAGGTCGAGCGGCTTGAACGCGAGATCGATTCGTTCAACGAGCAACTGACCCCGCTTGCCAGCTTCATTCTGCCCGGAGGCACGCAAGCGGCAGCGGCCATCCATCTCGCCCGCGCGATCGTGCGCCGCGCCGAGCGAAGCGCGGTCGCGGCCGCCGACCATATGGCGGTTAGCCCCGCGCTTCTCTGTTATCTCAATCGCTTGTCCGACTATTTGTTCGTTGCCGCGCGCGTCGTGAACAAATCCGGTGACGGAGACGTTTTGTGGGTGCCGGGCGCTTCGCGCTGAGGCGACATCAGGCTGATCCAGGTGCTTGTCACCATGATCGTGTTCTGAGAGAAAGCGAACAGAATGCGAACAGCGCCTGCCTCTGCCCGATCGGCGACCAGTCTTGCGACCCGCTTCGCCGAGGTGCGTCGGCTGAGCGAGGCGCTTGCCGCGCCGCTTAGCGATGCCGATGCCAGCGTTCAGTCGATGCCCGACGCATCGCCGGCCAAGTGGCACCTCGCGCACACCACCTGGTTCTTCGAGACGTTCGTGCTGCGCGATCATGTGCCCGATTACGCATTGTTTGACGGGCGCTTTCCCTTCCTGTTCAACAGCTATTACGAAGCCGAGGGTCGCCGTCATGCGCGAGACCGGCGCGGGATGATCACGCGGCCGTCTCTGGACGAGGTGCTCGCCTATCGCGCGCATGTCACCGGCGCGGTGATCGAGGCGCTCGATACGCTGCCCCGAGCGGTACGCGACCTAATCTCGCTGGGCTGTCACCACGAGGAGCAGCATCAGGAATTGCTGGTCACCGACCTGCTCCACCTGATGGGCGAAAATCCGCTCGAGCCGGCGGTGTGGCCGCCGGCGCCGAAGGTGCCTGTGGCGATGCCCCGACCGATCGAGTGGATCGAGCGGCCCGGCGGGATCGTCGCCATCGGACATGACGGTGACGGTTTCGCGTTCGATTGCGAGGGGCCGCGCCACGACGCCCTCCTCTTGCCGCATGCGATTGCCGATCGAACCGTGACCAACGGCGAATGGGCGGCGTTCGTCGCGGATGGCGGTTATGCCAATTCGCGCCACTGGCTGGCGGACGGCTGGACATGGGTAAAAGCGGAGGGCGTCGTTGCGCCGCTTTATTGGGAGCGGCGCGACGGGAACTGGACACGCTTGGGGCTCGATGGGCGGCGGCCGATCGATCCCGCAGCACCGGCGACGCATGTCAGTTTCTACGAGGCCGACGCCTATGCCTCATGGGCCGGCGCGCGCTTGCCGACCGAGGCGGAATGGGAATGCGCCGCCGCGCCGTACGATCCTACCGGCGGCAACCAGACGCAAGGCGCGGGGCCGGTCGAGCCTCGGCCAAGCAGCGACGGCCCGGCGTTTTTCGGCGACGTGTGGGAATGGACCGGGAGCGCCTATCGCCCTTACCCCGGTTTCCGACCAGTCGAGGGCGCGGTCGGCGAATATAACGGCAAGTTCATGAGCGGACAGTTCGTGCTGCGCGGCGGATCGTGCGCCACGCCGCGCGGGCATGTGCGTGCGAGCTATCGCAATTTCTTCTATCCTCATCAGCGCTGGCAGTTCACCGGCGTGCGTCTCGCGAAAGACCTTTAATGCTCAAGCAGGAACTTGCCGACGGCACCCGCAGCCTGGCCGACCCGGCATTCCGCGCCGACGTGATCGACGGCCTGACGCGGCGCCCGCGGGCGATCCCCGCGCGCTGGTTCTATGACCGGCGCGGATCGGAATTGTTCGAGAAGATCACGGCGCTGCCTGAATATTACCCGACGCGTACCGAAACGGCGTTGCTCGCGGATAAGGCGAATGAGATTGCGGCACTGGTAGGGCCTGGCCGCACGGTGGTCGAATTTGGATCAGGCTCGTCGGTCAAGACGCCGGTCTTGCTGGCAGCGGTCGGGCCGTCGGCTTATGTGCCGATCGACATTTCGGGTGATTTTCTGCGCGAATCATCGCGCGCTCTTGCGGCCCGTTTTCCTGGGTTGGCAGTCCTGCCGTTCGAGGCCGACTTCATGAAACCGCTGACGCTGCCGCGCGCGGTGGCGGGTAATTCCAAGCTTGGTTTCTTCCCCGGCTCGACCATCGGCAACATGGTGCCTTTCGCCTCCGCCGACCTGTTGCGCGCGATGCGCGAGTCGTTGGGGGAAGGCGCGATGCTGCTGATCGGGATGGACCGCATCAAGGATCCAGCGGTGCTGATCCCCGCCTATGACGATGCGCAAGGGATAACCGCGGCGTTCAACCTCAACCTGCTCGAACGGATCAACCGGGAGCTGGCGGGCACGATCCCCGTCCATGCTTTCCGCCACCGCGCGATCTGGAACGACGACCGCGCGCGGATCGAGATGCATCTCGAAGCGCGCGAGGACATGCGTTTCACGATCGAGGGACGCCCCTTTGCGGTTGCGGCGGGCGAGACGATCCACACCGAAAACAGTCATAAATATGGCGACCGCGATGCGCGGATATTGCTGCGCGCGGGTGGGTGGACCCCGATCGCCGACTGGGCCGATCCGGACGGCTTGTTCGCGCTCTACCTTGCCGAGGCCCAGGCGCTCCGTCCCGCACCTTAGCCCCGCACCCTAGCTCTGTCCGGCGGATCGGCTAAAGCGTCACCCGGTTTCAATCATTGGACGGGTGCGATGCAGACAATCGGCGTGATCGGGGCAGGGCAGATGGGCGCGGGGATCGCGCAGGTTTCGGCACAGGCCGGGTACAAGGTGCTGCTGTCCGACGTCGATCTGGCGCGTGCGCAAGGCGGCAAGGCCGGAATTGCCAAGGTGCTCGATCGGCTGGTGACAAAGGAAAAAATCACCGCGCCGACACGCGACGATGTGCTCGCACGGATCGAGCCGGTCGCCGGGGTCGAAACGATGGCACCGTGCTTCCTGGTGGTCGAAGCGGCGACGGAGCGTGAAGAGGTCAAGCGCGCGATCTTCGCGAGCGTCGGCAAGGTACTTGGCGGAGACGCGGTACTCGCCTCCAACACCTCGTCGATTCCCATCACCCGGCTGGCCCAGGCGTCGCCCGATCCGGCGCGCTTCATGGGCGTGCATTTCTTCAATCCCGTGCCGGTGATGGGGCTGGTCGAGCTTATCCGCGGGCTCGCCACGGCTGAGGCGACCGTAGCGACGGTCGAGGCCTATGTCGGGACGCTCGGCAAGCAGGTGGTGCGCGCCAATGACGCGCCCGGCTTCATCGTCAACCGCGTTCTGATGCCGATGCTCAACGAAGCCTGCTTCGCGCTCGGTGAGGGCGTGGCGAGCATTCGCGATATCGATCTCGGCTGCCAGCTGGGGCTGAACCATCCGATGGGGCCGCTGACGCTGGCGGACTTTATCGGGCTCGACACGTGCCTGGAAATCACCCGCGTGCTGTTCGAAGGGACCGGGGATCCCAAATTCCGCCCCGCGCCGCTGCTCGTCAAATATGTCGAAGCCGGGTGGTATGGCCGCAAGACGGGGCGCGGATTCTACGATTATACCGGCGCGGAGCCAGTGCCGACGCGCTGAGCCGGCCGGTCCGGCGCGGCCAGTGCCTCGAGCCATTTCTGATGCCAGTGTTCCATGCGCGCCGGGAAGAGCAGCCGACCAGCGCGAGCGACCGGGCCGCTTTGCGTTTCCTCCGTTTGTATCGTGCAGCCCGTTGGTGTCGGTGTGATCAGCCACGCGTGATAGGCGGTGATGCCGAAGCATGTCGCGAGCCAGGCAATGCGGCTTTCGGGTTGGAATTCGACCACGCGGGATCGCAGCGATACGCCGAAGGTCCGCCACGTGAACCGCACGCCCTCGAACAGTTCGGGCCCGCCGCCCTCGATTATAACGTCTGCCGCGTTGGCGTAGATAGCGGGCCATGCCGTCGCGGCGATCAGCCGGCTCCAGACGAGATGCGCGGGGGCCGCGGCCGCGATGCGGTTTACGACATGGACCGGCATACGGGACGGCGCATATTGCTCGGGCCAGTGGATGATGTCGCTCATTTGGCGGCGATCTTGCCCTGCGATCGCTGCAGGCGGCCAAGCGCCGCCGCGATCTCGACATCGTTCTTCGGATCGATCGCCGCATGATAGGCCTTGCGCATCTTGTCGATCTCCCCGCGCCATTTGTCGGCGGCGAGCGGCGGCTGTACCAGGATCATCTCGGGCGAATGGCAGGCGGTGCAGTTGGCCGTGAGTAGATCGCCGTCGGGGCCAGCGGGGAACGCCGCCTTGTCGTCCGGCAGCGCCAATGTCTGCGAGGTCAGCTCGACGTCGCCCAAAGCGACGCTGTCCGCGGTTTCGTGGATCACCGGCGGGCGGTGCGCGAGCCACGTCCAGCCCAGCGTACCGAGCGCGGCGACAATCAGCATGAAGGCGATCACGCGGCGCATCAGGCGATCCTGAACGCGACGCGTTCGATCGGGCTGCGCATGAACCCGCCCGGGTTCCAGATCGGATCGGGCGCCTGCGTCTGGCCGACCATATTGGTGCAGCGCACGGTGAGTTGGTACGTGCCCGGTGCGGCGGGCGGGATCGTCGCCTGCCACAGGCGAAAGCTGTAGCGGCCTTCGTCGGCGCCAAGCGCGGTGGGGTGCCAGCTTCGTCCGTTATCGAGCGACAGATCCACCGCCTTGACCCCGGACGTTCCGCCGAGCGCGATGCCGCGCACGGTGTGCGGCGCCCGCGCCGTCAGACTGGCGCCCTCGACGAGGTTCGTGACGAATGCGCGCGGCACCATGCGGTTGATCGGCTCGGTCGGAAAGTCCTTCGCCCCCGGCGCGACATTGGCGCCGGGGGCGCTCGGGATACGATATGCCTTGTCCATCCAATAGCCGGTGTCCGGCGCGGTCAGCACTTCGATCGTGTCGAGCGCCTTGATCCAATAAGTCGAATACCAACCAGGCACGACGAGGCGGATGGGAAAGCCGTTGAGCATCGGCAGAGGCGCGCCGTTCATCAGGAAGGCGATCATCACCTCCCCGTCCGCCGCGTGCGCCACATCGAGCGACTTGGCGAAGTGCGGTGCGTCGCCGGGCGGCTTGTCCAACCCCGAGCATCTAACCTGCACGGCATTGGCGGCGATGCCGGCGCGGTCGAGAATGTCCTTCAATCGCACGCCGGTCCATTTCGCATTGCCGATCGCGCCATTGCCCCATTGCGCACCCGGAACGCGGGGGCTGAACAGCCCGCGTGAATTGCCCGAACATTGGTTCACGGCGGCAAGTTCGACGCGCGGCATCTGGAGCAATGTGCCGAGCGTGAGTTCGAGCTTTTGCCTGACCGCTCCGATCACCTTAAGTCGGAAGGCGCTCACATCGACCGAGGTCGGTATGTCGGCATAGTGCCAGCGAACGAAGAAGCGGTCGTTGGGCGTGAAAACCTGGCCGTCGAACGCGTCGAGTGGCGTTTCGAGCAGCGGCGCGCGGGTACGCTGCAGGATCATGTTCCGCTTGCCCGCAAAATTCGCGACGGTCGCCCGCTCGCCACCGCCGCCGGGCAGGTGCAGGTCGATCAGCGACTGTGCCCAAAGGGGGGCGGCGGCCAGTCCCGCGCCGGCGCCGACCAACCCGATCGCGTCCCGCCGCCGCCATGCTTCGCTCACGCGCTTAGCCATCGGTCTTGTGCGGTGACGGTGTCATCGAGGCGGCCAGTGGAGCGAAACGTGCCACCTGGCGCCCGACCATACAGAGCTGCTCGACCACGGCGGGGTCGCTCGCACCGCCCTTGTCGTCGAATCTGGTCGTGGCGGAATTGATCGCCGCGGCAAACGGCGTCGGCCAACCGCGCAACGCGTGCACGATCGAGCGCAGCGCCGCGATCGTGCTGCCGGTCGTTTGCCAGCCATAGGCGGTGGCGATCAGCCCGACCGGCAGATCGGAGAGATACGGACGAGCCGCGTCGCGCGCGGTTTCCTCGAGCAGGTCGAG
>JBDSKT010000263.1:0-4216 GCA_039916765.1 Sphingomonas sp. | reverse complement strand
TGTGGGTCGATCAGAAGGACGAGCACAAGTTCATCCCGCTCTCGACGATCGAGCACGGCTCGGTCGAGATTCTCGACTCGCCACTATCCGAATACGGCGTGCTCGGCTTCGAATATGGCTATGCGCTCGCCGATCCCAAGACGCTGGTGATGTGGGAGGCGCAGTTCGGCGATTTCATGAACGGCGCGCAGATCATGATCGATCAGTTCATCGCCTCGGGCGAGGCCAAGTGGCTGCGCGCCAACGGCCTCGTGATGCTGCTGCCGCACGGCTATGAAGGGCAGGGACCCGAGCACAGCTCGGCGCGGGTCGAGCGCTTCCTGCAACTGTGCGCGCAGGACAATATGCAGGTCGCCAATTGCACCACCCCGGCGAATTATTTCCACCTGCTACGCCGCCAGATGCACCGTGGCTTCCGTAAGCCACTGATCGTGTTCACCCCCAAGTCGCTGCTGCGCCACAAGATGGCGGTGTCGAAGGCGGAAGACTTTCAGGGCGACAGCCACTTCCGCCGCTTGCTCTCCGATCCTTCGGCGCCCGCCGACAAGGACGTGAAGCGCCTCGTCCTGTGCACCGGCAAGGTCGCCTACGACCTGATCGAAGCGCGCGACGCGGCGGGCGACACGGCGACGGCGATCGTCCGGGTCGAGCAGCTTTATCCCTTCCCCGGCGAGCCGCTGGTCGAGCGGCTCGGGCGGATGGCGAACCTCGATGAGGTCGTCTGGGCGCAGGAAGAACCGAAGAACAACGGCGCGTGGAGCTTCGTCGAGCCGTTCGTCGAGGAATGCATGGCCGAGGCGGGGATCAGGCCCGAGCGTCCGCGCTATGCCGGCCGCGCTGCCTCGGCTTCGCCCGCGACCGGGTTGATGAAGCGCCATCAGCTGGAGCAGGCCGCGCTGGTGGCGGATGCGCTGGGGCATAGCGTGCGCGAAGAAGTAAGGCGGACGAAGAAGTCGTAGGGATGTGAAGGCAGCTGTTCCCCGGCAAAGGCCGGGGCCCAGTTGGAATGACGGATATAATTTTGCGGCGCGCTCGATCGACGATCGCCCGTAACTGGACCCCGGCCTCCGCCGGGGAACGAGGAAGCGAAGAAGCAGATGGCAACCGAAGTCACCGTGCCCGTGCTGGGCGAATCGATCACCGAGGCGACCTTGGGCGAATGGCTCAAGCAGCCGGGCGACTGGGTAGCCGCCGACGAGCCGATCGCTAGCCTGGAGACCGACAAGGTATCGGTCGAGGTGCCGTCGCCGGTCGCTGGCGTGCTGGGCAGCCACGCCGTGCAGGTCGGCGACACGGTGCAGGTCGGCGCGATGATCGCGACGATCGAAGCCGGGCAGGGCGCTCCCGCGCAAGCCCCCGCGCCCCAGTCCGCAGCGCCCCAGTCCGCAGCGACCCAGTCCGCAGCGACCCAGCCCGCCGTGACCCAATCCCCCGCGACCGACGCTTCGCCTGGCGCGACCGCCGGCCAGCAGGCCCCGGCCCAGCCTTCCGGGGATACCCCGGCCGCATTGTCACCCTCGGTGCGCCGCGCCGTGCTCGAGCACGGCGTCGATCCGGCGACGATCAAGGGCACCGGCAAGGACGGGCGCATCACCAAGGATGACGTGGTGGCGGCGGCCTCCGCGCCGGCGGCAAAGCCGTCGTCCGACGGGGTGCAGGCCCCGCCGGCTGGCTCCTCGAACAGCGGGGCGGACGCAGCGCCCTCCGCCGAGCGTTCGGGCCGGCGCGAGGAGCGCGTCCGCATGACGCGGCTGCGCCAGACGATCGCCAAGCGATTGAAGGAAGCGCAGAACACCGCCGCGATGCTCACCACGTTCAACGACGTGGACATGACCGCCGTGATCGAGGCACGCACCCGCTACAAGGATCTGTTCGAGAAGAAACACGGCGTGCGCCTGGGCTTCATGGGCTTTTTCGTGAAGGCGGCGTGCATGGCGCTGAAGGACGTGCCCAGCGTCAACGCCAGCATCGACGGCGACGAGATCGTCTATCACGATTATGCCGATATCTCGGTCGCGGTGTCATCGCCCGGCGGGCTGGTCGTGCCGGTGATCCGCGACGCCGATCGCATGTCGGTCGCCGAAATCGAGAAGACGATCGGCGATTACGGCAAGCGCGCCAAGGACGGCAGCCTCAAGATGGACGAGATGAAAGGCGGCACCTTCACCATCTCCAACGGCGGCGTGTTCGGGAGTTTGATGTCCACCCCGATCATCAACCCGCCGCAGTCGGCCGTCCTCGGCCTGCACCGCATCGACGAGCGGCCGGTAGTGCGTGACGGCCAGGTGGTGGTGCTTCCGATGATGTACCTCGCGCTCAGCTACGATCACCGCCTGATCGACGGTCGCGAGGCGGTGACGTTCCTGGTCGCGCTCAAGAACGCGATCGAGGACCCGACGCGAATTTTGATCGATTTGTGAGGATCGCACACAATGGGCATGACTTATAATCTCATTCGGACCTCGCCAGCCGCAGTCGAGCAGCTGCGCGGACGGCCCGCAGCCGTGACGGCATTCATTTATAAAGAGGCGTATGTCGCGCCCAAGCCGGGCTTTTTCGACCGGTTGCTGGGAACGGGCAGCGCGGCCGGTGGCCCCACGATCCCGGCGCGTGGCGATAATGACGAGATCGATCTCGATAAGTCGTGGCATATCATTCATTATCTCCTGACCGGCGAAATCAGCCGGGCACCAGAGCCGTTGGGGCTGATCGGGGACGACCTTCACCCCCTAGCGGATATCGAGCTGGGATCGGGCAAGCCAAACGTCATTTCAGCGGACATCGTGAAAGCCTTTACCGATGCTGTCGCGGATATGTCAGACGAAGATTTCCTGTCGCGATTCAAACCCGACGACATGCCGAATGATGAACTTTATCTCGGTGACCTTATCGAACGCGGCGATGGTGACGATATTAAGGGATATACGCTGGATAACTTTCATCGCCTTCGCGACTTCGTTGCCGCGGCGGCGAAAGACGGCCAATCGCTCATCACCTATTTTTCGTAATCGGAAACGAATATGGCTGACTATGATTTCGACGTCCTGGTGATCGGCGCCGGCCCCGGCGGGTACGTCGCGGCGATCCGCGCCGCTCAGCTGGGTTTGCGCACCGCCTGCGCCGAGAGCCGCGAGACGCTCGGCGGGACGTGCCTCAACGTCGGCTGCATCCCGTCCAAGGCGATGCTCCACGCGAGTGAATTCTTCGATCACGCCGCCAACGGCACGATGGCCAAGATGGGTATCAAGGTCACGCCCGAGCTCGACCTGCCGACGATGCACGGGCAGCGCATGGACGCGGTCAAGCAGCTCACCGGCGGGATCGAGTTCCTGTTCAAGAAGAACAAGGTCGAATGGCTCAAGGGCCGCGCCGCGTTCACCGCCGCCGATACCGTGCAGGTCGGCGATCGCACCGTTCGCGCGAAGAACATCGTCATCGCTACGGGATCGTCGGTTACTGCGCTGCCGGGGGTCGAGATCGACAACGACAAGCAGGTCGTGGTCGATTCGACCGGCGCGCTCGAGCTGGCCAAGGTGCCGGGGCACATGGTGGTGATCGGCGGCGGCGTGATCGGGCTCGAGCTTGGCAGCGTATGGCGGCGATTGGGCGCCAAGGTGACGTGCGTCGAATTCCTCGACCAGATCCTGCCCGGCTTCGACGGCGAGGTGCGCAAGGAATCGAACAAGATCTTCAAGAAGCAGGGCATCGAGTTCAAGCTCTCGACCAAGGTCACGGGCGTCGCGGTGAAGGGCGACAAGGCGACGCTCACGCTCGAACCCGCCAAGGGCGACGCGGCGGAGACGATCGAGGCGGATTGCGTTCTCGTCTCGATCGGCCGCCGTCCCAACACCGACGGCCTCGCGCTCGACAAGGCCGGCCTCGCGGTCAACCAGCGCGGGCAGGTCGAGATCGATCACGATTTTCGCACCGCGGTGGGGGGCATCTGGGCGATCGGCGACGTCGTCCCCGGCCCGATGCTGGCGCACAAGGCGGAGGATGAGGGAATCGCGGTGGCCGAAAACATCGCCGGGCAGCACGGCATCGTGAACCACGACGTGATCCCGAGCGTCGTCTACACCTGGCCCGAGATTGCCGGCGTCGGCCTGACCGAGGAAGCGGCGAAGGAGCGTGGCCCAGAAGGCGCTAATGGCATCAAGGTCGGCAAGTTCCCGATGATGGCCAACAGCCGCGCCAAGACCAACCACGAACCCGACGG
>JBDSKT010000262.1:0-14120 GCA_039916765.1 Sphingomonas sp. | reverse complement strand
AAGGACTCGTCCGGCGCAACTGCCGGATCGTAGTCGCCATATCGCGGATCGGTGAAAATTGCCGGCACCGGATCGAGATACGTTCCCGCCTGCATCGACGCGCGGAAGATGTGAAATTGGTGTCCGTCGTCCGACCGCATGAACCACAGGCTTCCATCGGCGGTGACGGCGGGGCTGAAGGTCGCGTTGTTGGCATTGATCGACGCCGGCAATCGTGTCGGCAAATCCGTTTGATCGCGCAAGTCCGCACGCCACAGATTGCCGCCCTTGCCGATCTGATCGGTATCCGACCAGCGCCCGTTCAGCGGAGCGCCGCTGCCGTCGGCTGGGCGCGACGACGTGAAGATCAGGTATCGGCCATGTGGATCCATCGCCGGTTCGAGATCACGGTAGTTGCTCGAAAAACGCGCTGGTTGCGCCTCCGACCAATGCCCCGCCTTCTTCGTGGAGACGACGATCTGGTTTCGCTCGTTGATCACACGCCCGATATAAACGGTGTTGCCGTCGGACGTGAATGCCGGTGCGGCATCCGCCGGTTTGGCGCCGGTAACAAGCCGGGCGAGAACAGCTCGACCGACACCGCGCGATCGGCTGCGACGGCATTTCCGCACCCCAACCCGAACGCCAGAAGCATCATTGCACTGCCGGCGCTCAGACGACTTTTCACCAGTTGCACTCCCACCTTGAATCCAAGTGCTTTCGGATCGGGCAACCGCGGTACCTGCAACGTATGATCGACGAGCTACCTAAAGGGATCGACGGACGACATAATGGATGCCGACCCTTCCAATGTTGGAAATCCTCTGAAATACGCTGGTCGATGACCGATCAGCCCATTTCGCAGCCACCGTCGCCTTTCGCCGATCTCGACCCTGAGGATTACGTCCTTGCCTTCGCCGCCGTCCCGACGCGGGCGCGGCATGATGGCTGGACTGCGGAGCGCCAGCGCCGCTTCGTCCTCATCCTGCGCGAGACCGGCGTCGTCGCGTACGCCGCGCGCGCGGTCGGATGCACGCATCAATCCGCCTACAAATTGCGCCACCATCCCGGTGGCGGCGGGTTCGCAGCGGCGTGGGACCGCGCGCTCGACGAGGGGCGGACACGGGCATTCGAGCTGGCCTATGATCGCGCGATCAACGGTTATCGCACCGCGCTGTTCTATCGGGGGCGCTACGTCGGCACCGCGCACCGTTACGACAATCGCCTGGCGATGGCCGCGCTCAACGGCATGGAGCGGCGGGCGCCGGCGAAACGCGAACAATGAAGCACGCAGTGCGCACCTTCCGCAACTTCCACGCACCGCCGAACGCGGTGGAAACGTCCTGCTCGTCCATGCTACCCGCCCCATCGCGATGACCGATCACAGCTCACACCTGCTCCGCCTGCTCGATGCCCGCGGCTACATCCACCAGGCGACCGACGCACGCGCGCTCGATGCGCTTGCCGCCAAGCAAGTCGTGCCCGGCTATATCGGTTTCGACGCGACCGCGCCCTCGCTGCATATCGGCAGCCTCGTGCAGGTCATGATGCTGCGGCGGATGCAGCAGGCCGGGCACAAGCCGATCGTGCTGATGGGTGGCGGAACGACCAAGGTCGGCGATCCCTCGGGCAAGGACGAA
This sequence comes from Sphingomonas sp., assembly GCA_039916765.1. Taxonomy (GTDB): domain Bacteria; phylum Pseudomonadota; class Alphaproteobacteria; order Sphingomonadales; family Sphingomonadaceae; genus Sphingomonas. The sequence goes on along the minus strand of JBDSKT010000262.1, from coordinate 12,501 downwards.
AGCCGCAAGCTGCTCGACGATTCGGCGATCGATGCGAACATCGCCTCGATCCGCCGTGTGTTCGAACGCTTTCTGACCTTCGGCGACGGGCCGACCGATGCGATCCTGGTAAACAATGCCGAGTGGCTCGACGCGCTCGATTACATCCCGTTCCTCCGCGATATCGGGCGGCACTTCACCATCAACCGGATGCTTGCCTTCGATTCGGTCAAGCTGCGGCTCGAGCGCGAGCAGCCGCTGACCTTTCTCGAATTCAATTACATGATCCTCCAGGCATATGATTTCCTCGAATTGTCCCGGCGCGGCGCGTGCCGGTTGCAACTTGGCGGGTCGGACCAATGGGGCAATATCGTCAACGGCATAGAACTGACGCGGCGGATCGACGGGGTCGAGGTTTTCGGGCTGACCACGCCGCTCATTACCACCGCCGACGGCGCCAAGATGGGCAAGACGGCGTCGGGCGCGGTGTGGCTCAACGAGGATCAGCTCTCGGCCTACGATTACTGGCAGTTCTGGCGCAACACGGACGACCGCGACGTGGGGCGCTTCCTCCGGCTGTTCACCGATCTGCCCCTCGAAGAGATCGCGCGGCTGGAGGCGTTCGAGGGCGCGGCGATCAACGATGCCAAGAAGGTGCTGGCGTACGAGGCGACGCGGTTGTGCCGCGGCGAATGCGCCGCCGCGGATGCCGCGGATACGGCGCGCCGGACGTTCGAGGAAGGCGCGACGGGCGGATCGCTGCCGACAGTGGCCGTGCCGACGGAGGGAATGGGCATCGTCCAGGCGAACACCGCGATCGGTTTCACGACATCGAACAAGGAGGCCAAACGCAAGATCGAGGAAGGCGCCATTCGGATCAACGGCGAAACCGCGACGCTCGATTCCGTGGTCATGCCGGGTGACAAGATCAGTTTGGGCAAGAAGCATCACGGTCTCGTCGTCGCTGGCTAGGCTACGAGGTTGCAGGCGAAACGATTTGAGTTTCCACGAATCTTTTCGTACGACAACCGTCCGTTAAGCAGCTTCGTTGCGATCCGCTTTACATCCCGCCCGCTAGCATTTCCCCCGACGCCGTTGAGGGGATCGACGCGATGGGACTGGCGCAGGCAGTGACGACCGACAACCGGGCCATTCCGCGTGATGAGGTCCATTACCGCGCACGCGCCTTTGGCCCCGATGCCAAGCAGCTGAGCCTCCTGGTGGTCAACATGTCCGCCGCCGGATTGATGGCGCGGTGTGACGCCGCCTACGGCATCGGCGATCGCTTGCGCATCAACCTGCCGATCATCGGTACGGTGGTGGCAGAGATCCGCTGGTCGTTGGGGGGACGTATCGGGTGCGAGCTCGATCGGCCGATCGGCATGGCGGACTATTACGACGTGCTCGCCGCGCTGTTGCGGGCGCGCTAGCCCGACCGGAGCAGGGCGACGCCCGTGTCGCGCTCGAACAGGTAGAGCGCGATCCGAGCCGCGCTGCCACGTGGTCCATCGAGTCCGCCGTCGCGGTCGATCAGCAGGCGGGCGTCGTCATGGGCGACCGGCAACAACTCGCCGAGCATGTCGGGCGTGGCGAGCCGAAAGCCCTCCTCGCCAGACTGGCGGGTGCCGAGTAACTCGCCGGCGCCACGCAACCGCAGATCCTCCTCGGCGATGCGGAAGCCGTCATTGGTCTCCCGCATCAGCGCCAGCCGCGCCCGAGATGTCTCGCCGAGCGCCGAACCGCGGATCAGCAGGCAGTTCGATTTCCCACTCCCCCGCCCAACTCGCCCTCGCAACTGGTGGAGCTGGGCGAGCCCGAACCGGTCGGCATGCTCGATCACGATCAGCGTGGCATTGGGCACATCGACCCCGACCTCGATCACCGTCGTCGCGACTAGCACGCCGATCCGCCTAGCGGCAAAATCGGCCATGACAGCGTCTTTCGCCGGCCCCCTCATCCGTCCGTGGACCAGCCCGACCCGGTCGCCGAATCGGGCCTTCAGCGCCTCGGCACGGGCCTCAGCCGCAGCAAGATCGCTCTTCTCGCTCTCCTCCACCAGCGGACAGACCCAATATGCCTGCCCGCCATCCGACAAATGCCGCGCTAGCGCATCAACTACCTCGGGTAGCCGATCTTCCGAGATCACGCGCGTTTCGATCGGCTGGCGGCCCGGCGGCATTTCGTCCAATCGGCTGACATCCATCTCGCCGTAATTGGCCAGCGTCAGCGTGCGAGGGATCGGGGTCGCGGTCATCGCCAACAGATGCGGGGAAGGGCCCTTGGCCTGCAGCATCATCCGCTGCGCAACGCCAAAACGGTGTTGTTCATCGACGACGATCAGCCCAAGGTCCTTGTAGCACACGCCCTCCTGAAAAATTGCATGCGTGCCGATCAGGATGTCGATCTCACCCGAGTCCAAGCCCATCAGCGTCGCCTCGCGCACACGCCCCTTGTCGCGCCCGGTAAGAACCGCAATCTCGATCGGCAGTCCCGCAAGCTGTCGGCGCAGAGTTTCGCAATGCTGTCGCGCCAGGATTTCGGTCGGCGCTAGCAACGCCGCCTGCGCTCCAGCCTCGACCGCGGTCAGCATCGCAAGGGTAGCGACCAGCGTCTTTCCCGACCCGACGTCGCCCTGCAACAACCGCAGCATCGGCTGAGCCTGCGCCAAATCGCCTTCGATCTCCCGCACGGTTCGAGCTTGCGCGCCGGTCAGCGCATAAGGCAATCGCAACGCGCCGCGCAGGCGCCGGTCTCCGGCGAGCGCCCTCCCCCGCCGTTTGCGCATGTCCTGCCGGACCAGCATCAATGCGAGCTGGTTGGCCAACACCTCGTCATAAGCCAGCCGCTCACGCGCCAACGCGTCCGAGGGATCGGCATGAACCCGCGCCAGCGCCTCGTGCCAGTCCGGCCAGCCGTTTTTCGCCCGAAGCCCCGGCTCGATCCATTCGGGCAAATCCGGGGCTCGCTCTACCGCTTGCGCCGTCAACTGCCCCATCCGCCTTGAGGTAACGCCTTCGGACAGCGGATAGATCGCCTCGCGCTCGCTTGGGCCTTCCACCTCGTCAAGCGGAACGACATAATCCGGATGAACGATCTGGAGATCCTGACCGTAGATCTCGAGTTTGCCCGACACTCGACGCGGCTCGCCGAGCGGCAACAGTTTTTTGACCCATCCGCCAGCGCCGCCGAAATAAACCAGGCTTACGTAATTTCCGTGCTTGTCGGTTGCGTGCACCCGCATAGGCCCGCGACCCGCGCTCGATCGATAATCGATGGGCGTCAGGGCTATTGAAATGGTGCGGCCCGCGTCACTCGTCAGGAGTTCGTCTCGCGCGATACGGTCGACGAACCCGACCGGTAGATGAAATGCCACGTCGAGAACGCGCGCCAGCCCGAGCCGGTCGAGCGGTTTGGCGAGGCCGGGGCCAATGCCCTTCAATGCCGTCACCTCGGCGAAGAGCGGGTTGAGGATATCGGGGCGCATGTCTATCTGCGCACCTCTAACCTCCCCCGACGGCCGCCGCCAGCGCCCGCCGGGCAATCGCGCATGGGAACACGATGGACCGCGACACTCGCCTCAAACGCTTGCGCTTCCGCGCCTGGCACCGCGGCACCAAGGAAGCGGATTTACTGATCGGCGGCTTCTTCGATGCGCGCTCATCCGGGTGGAGGAGAAGTGAGGTCGATCTGTTCGAGGCGCTCCTCGAGGAACAGGATGTCGATATCATGGCTTGGGCGATCGGCACCGCCGAGATTCCGGCGCGGTGGCGGGGGTCGATTCTCGAAGCGCTTCAGACGCTGAATTACGTTCCGATCGCGAAATGATGAACCGCAAATGACCGACCTCAACCGGATTTTGAAGGCGACGACGCCGCTCACTCTCGCCGGTGTGCCGACCGGATTCGAGCCGTGGCTCCTTGCTGATCTCGCGCGCGCCGCGACCAAGCGGGCGGTGTTCATCGCCCCGGACGAAGCGGCGATGCGGGCGGTCGCCAGCGCCGCGCCGATGTTCGCGCCGGAGCTCGAGGTACTTACTTTCCCCGCTTGGGACTGTTTGCCCTACGACCGCGCTTCGCCGACGCTTGGGGTAATGGCGGAGCGGATGGCGACGCTCCACCGTCTGCAATCGGCACCGTCCAAGCCGCAACTGCTCGTCACGACAGCCAACGCCGCGATGCAACGTACGCTGACGCCTTTTCGCATCCGGCAGCTCGTCGCCACGCTGGCGCCGGGCGAACGGATCGGGCGCGATAAGCTCGCAGCACTATTGCAGGCGAACGGCTATGTCCGCACCGAAACGGTCGCGGACTCCGGCGAATTCGCCGTTCGTGGCGGGCTGGTCGATCTGTTTCCCAGCGGCGCGGAACACGCCCTGCGGCTGGATTTCTTCGGCGATGAAATTGAAAGCCTGCGCACCTTCGACCCAGCCGATCAACGGACTACCGGGCGGGTCGAGGGTTTCACCCTCCTGCCCGCCTCCGAGACCTTGCTCGACGAAGAAAGCATCAAGCGCTTTCGCAGCCGTTACCGTGAGCGGTTCGGCGCGACGGCGACGGGCGACCCGCTGTACCAAGCGATTACGGACAGTCGCCGTCTCGCGGGGATGGAACATTGGCTGCCGCTGTTCGAGGAGAAGATGGCGACCTTGTTCGACCATCTTGGCGACGATGCCGTCATGGTTCGCGATGCGGGCGCGGTTGCCTCAGCAGAGCAGCGCTTCGAGGCGATTACCGACTATCACGCCAACCGCGTCAAGGCGCTATCGAGCGATCCGGGCAGTTACCGTCCGCTCCCGCCCGATGCGTTGTATCTAGCCGCGAAGGATTTTGCCGGTCTGCTTGAGGCGGCGCCCGCGCACCTGACCACGCCGTTCCACGAGCCCGAGAGCGACCGCGTGCTCGATTTCGGCGTCGATGGCCCGCGTGATTTTGGTCCTGAACGTGCGAGCGGCTCCAATATCTACGAAGCGGTGGTCGATCACCTCCGCGCGCTTCGCAAACAGGGCCGCAAACCCGTTGTCGCGAGCTATTCCGCAGGCTCGCGCGAACGTCTCGCCGGGTTACTGCGCGATCACGGATTGGCCAGCGTGTCGCTCGCCGAGACCTGGCAGGAGGCCCTTGCAGTAGCAGACACGGGCGTGGCGTTGGTCGTCCTGCCACTGGATCACGGCTTCACCGGTCCCGAAGCCGCCCTGCTGACCGAGCAGGACGTGCTCGGTGACCGTCTTGTTCGCCGCCGCAAGCGCAAGAAGTCCGCCGACGCCTTCCTTGCCGAACTTGCGATGCTCACTCCCGGCGATCTCGTCGTGCATGTCGATCACGGCATCGGACGATACGAGGGGCTGACCTCGATCCCCGTCGGCCAAAGCCCGCACGATTGTGTCGCTCTTTCCTATTCGGGCGGTGACAAGCTCTACGTACCGGTCGAGAATCTCGACGTGCTGTCGCGCTACGGCTCCGACGCCGAGGGCGCGAGCCTCGACAAACTGGGCGGCGAAGCTTGGCAGCGGCGCAAGAGCAGAATGAAAGAGCGGATTCGCGAAATCGCTGCTGAGCTGATCGCTACCGCGGCCGAGCGCGCCCTGCGCCCCGCCGACGTGATCGAGGCGGGCGAAGGCTATGCGAGCTTCGTCGATCGCTTTCCCTACGAGGAAACCGACGACCAGGACCGCGCGATCGCTGACGCCCTCGACGATCTTGTCCAAGGCAAACCGATGGACCGCCTGGTTGTCGGCGATGTGGGGTTCGGCAAAACCGAGGTGGCATTGCGCGCGACGTTCGCCGCCGCAATGGCCGGCAAACAGGTTGCCGTGGTGTGCCCAACCACCTTGCTCGCACGGCAGCATTTCCAGAATTTTGCTGCGCGCTTCGACGGTTTTCCCTTGAAGGTAGGGCGGCTATCTCGCCTTGTCCCAGCGGCGGAAGCCAAGGCGACCAAAGAAGGGCTGACCGACGGTACGATCGACGTCGTCATCGGCACGCATGCGATCCTCGCCAAGGGCATCGAATTCAAGCGCCTCGGACTCGTCGTGGTTGACGAGGAGCAGCGCTTCGGCGTCACGCACAAGGAGCGGCTGAAAGCGCTCAAGACCGACGTTCACGTTCTCACGCTCACGGCCACCCCGATCCCGCGCACACTCCAGATGGCAATGTCGGGGCTACGCGAGCTTTCAGTGATCCAGACCCCGCCAGTCGATCGTCTGGCGGTGCGCACCTACGTCATGCCATGGGATCCGGTGGTGCTGCGCGAGGCGTTGCTTCGGGAGCATTACCGCGGCGGTCAAAGCTTCTTCGTCACCCCGCGCATCAAGGATCTACCTGATATCGAAGAGTTCCTTCGCGAGCAGGTGCCCGAAATCCGCTACGTCGTCGCGCACGGCCAAATGGCGCCGACCGAGGTCGAGGAACGCATGAGTGCGTTTTACGACAAGAAGTTCGAGGTGCTGGTCTCGACCACGATCGTCGAGAGCGGGCTCGACATCCCAAGCGCCAATACCATGATTATCCACCGTGCCGACCGCTTCGGCCTAGCCCAGCTCTACCAGCTGCGCGGCCGCGTCGGGCGGGCGAAGACACGCGCCTACGCCTACCTCACCACACCCGCCGACCGGATGATGACCGAGACGGCGGAAAAGCGCCTGAAGGTGCTGAGTGATCTCGACAGCCTGGGAGCCGGATTCCAACTCGCCAGCCACGACCTCGATCAGCGCGGTGCCGGCAATCTGCTCGGTGACGAGCAATCGGGCCACATCAAGGAGGTGGGTTACGAACTCTACCAGTCGATGCTTGAGGAAGCGATCATGGAAGCGAAAGCCGGCGGAGCGCGTGTCCGGCCGAGGGATTTCTCGCCCCAGATCACCGTGGACGCGCCAATCCTCATTCCGGAGGAATATGTCCCTGACCTCGACTTGCGAATGGGTCTCTATCGCCGCCTCAACGATATCGAGGAAAGCCAGGATATCGAGGCGTTCGCCGCGGAGTTGATCGATCGGTTTGGTCCGCTTCCCGACCCGACCGAAAATCTGGTCCGGCTCATCGAGATCAAACTCCACGCCAAAAAAGCCTGCGTGGCCAAAATCGATGTGGGGCCACGCGGCGCCTTGGTGTCGTTTCACGACGACAAGCCGCCCAATGTCGATGGGCTGCTAGCGTGGATCGCGCGGTTGAACGGGGTGGCCAAACTGCGGCCGGACAGCAAGGTCGTCATTACCCGCGCTTGGGGCGATCCGAAGGCGCGGTTGAATGGCGCGCTTCAGCTGTCAAAGGGGTTGGCGAAAGCAGCGGCCTGAGCATTCAAACTGACGCGGATGCGCGCAGCGCTTTGCGTCTTCAGCTGCTATGATCGGCGATGATGTGCCAGCCACCGTGTTCTTTGGAAAACACCAGGCTGGTCGGACCGTTCTGCGTTTTTCCGTCCGGATAGCTGAGCGTATAACGCCCGATATACAGCGCATGGATTGGGTCGAGTATCCGAAAGTCCAACGTCGCGAAAGTAAGCGTGCCGCGCTTTGCCGCGCTGCTAAAATCGTAATGCGCCAGATAGCGTGCGCGCATCGCCCCTTTCCCGCGTACCAGCCCCTCCTTCGTGACGAAGCTCGTGTCGGGCGCGTCGGAATATACGTTGAGGAATTTGTCGATATCGCCGGCATTCCATCCGGACGCGCTCGCCGACATCGCTGCCTCGACCGCGGTTTGAGCCGATGGGAGAGCAGCGGCTGGCGCGGCGATAGCGACAGCAGCCACCACTCCTAAACATTGCCATAATTGCATCGTCATCGTCCCTCCTGTTCGACCAGAGCAACCAAGGCCTCGCTTGTGACTGCTTCCGAGCACAGGAAGCCCTGGTAAATTTGGCATCCTTCCTTAGCGAGCAATTCTAGTTGCTGATCCGTCTCCACGCCTTCGGCAATTACCACAAGCCCAAGCGATCGGGCCATTTCAATCACACCGTGCACGACCACGCGGTCGCGCGCCGTGCCGGCGATGTCCTGCGAGAGCTTCTTGTCGATCTTCAGATAATCGAGCGGCAGGGCTTTGAGATAAGCCAGACTGGAATAGCCCGTGCCGAAATCGTCGATCGCGACGCGGCACCCCGCGCCGCGCAGCGTCGCCAACAAACCCGCCGCCGCGGCGAGATCATCGATCAAGCCGGTTTCGGTGACCTCGAGCGTAAGTCGCGCGCGGGAAAACCCGCTTGAATCGACCCGGTCGAGAAACAAGTCAGCAAAGCCTGGCCGCGCGATGTCCGTCGCTGTCAGATTTAACGCCAGCCGCAGGTGCCGCAACACCGACGGCCATGTCGCGGCGCGTTCGAGCGCGAGACGCTGGATATGGTCCGATAGGCCAACCTCGAGGTCGGCGCGAGCCGCCGCGGCAAAAAGCATATCCGCGCCCACGGTGCCCAGCGCGGCGTGTTGCCAGCGCGCCAGCGCCTCGACCCCCACGATTACTCCAGTCGGGACCGATACCTGCGGCTGGAACAGGATATCAATCTCGCCGCGATCGAGTGCATGATGCAGTTCGATTGCCATCCGGTCGATCGTCCCATCGCCCGCGTCCTGACCTGCAATTCGTACCGTCGCGCTGTCGGAATCACGTGCGCTGGCAAGCGCTTCGCTAGCCCGACGCAACAAGCTGGCGGCGTCATCGTCCGGGAGAGCTTCCGCAAGTCCCATCCGGCAGCCGAGCACCGCGATCGCGTCGCCGACAACGAACGGACGTGCCAGTTCGCCTGCAATGCGCTCCCCGACACCGTCGATCCACGCGCGCGGGGCCGCCGCTGCAACGAGGAACGACGAACCGCTCATTCGCGCCACGACGGCGCTGCCATCCGCCGTTTCGCTCGACGCTTCGGCCACCCGCCTAAAGGCCGCGTAGAGTAACGTGTCTCCCGCCGGGCGGCCGTAGGCGGCATTGACGACCTCGAAGCGGTTGAGCGCGATCATCAACGCAAACAGGGGCTGCTCCACCCCTTCGTCCAGCTGCTTGCTGATCCAGTGCCTTGCTCCCGCCGCATCGCGCCGCAGGCTTGGCCGGACGTTCGATTGCGTGTCTATTCTCGCTGACGGGCCCAGCAGCTCGACCACGGCATCGGTCGTACCTCGCGCTGTGTCGTATCGCACGTGCTGGACTACTCGCCCGTGTCCGGCGGTGTCGTGGACAAAGGCAGAGGTAGGGCGTTCGTCACCCAGGCGACGAAGCGCCTCGATCGTTGAGGCACGGTCGGCCGGTGCAATGGCACGCAATAACGTTGCCGTAGGCACCGCCTCTGCCAAACCGAGCAAGGTAGCTAATGCCGGCGTCAGCGTCGTCGTTGCCATGCGTCGATCATGCCGCCAGCCAAGCGGCGGGAAGGCATCGTCGGTCGTGCGCCAGTCGTGCGCGACGCGCTCGACATATCGCGCGGCAAATCTCAGCGTCTGGATGAATTCCACTGTGCTAAAAGGGCCGGCGAGAAAATGTGTGGCACCGGCATCATGAAAGGCGGCGATGGCGCCGAGCTCGGTGGGAGATACCAACGCCAACAACGCGCCGCCATTGGCTTCGACAGCCTCGGAGATCGCGCGCGCCGTCGCCACGCCTTCATCTAGCGCACCACGTGCATCGATCACCGCGATCGCGGCACCACTCGACAGAAAACGCCGTTCCGCTCCCGCGGCCCGCCGCGCGGCAACAACCTGCCAACCAGCGCCCGCGGCTATTGCGGCCAGCTCGTCGCGCTGGCGAAATGACAGAACAAAAATCGGGGCCGATATGGTCACTGCTCCGTACATACACCGTTCGTCGTGAGACGCCACGATGGTCGCGCGGCGCGCTCTCCCTTGTAGGCGGCGGTCCAAGAGCTTAGCTCGTGTCGGATGGCTGCTCTTTCCGTCCCGGCTAATGCGCCACTGATCGACCGTCACGGCCGAACGATCAGCTATGTACGGATCTCAGTCACCGATCGTTGTGATCTGCGCTGTCGTTATTGCATGGCGGAAGAGATGACGTTCCTGCCGCGTGCCGCGCTGATGAGCCTCGAAGAAATCGCAATTATTGCCGAGCAATTCATCGCGCGGGGTGTCACGAAGATCCGCTTGACCGGCGGCGAGCCGCTCGTGCGGCGTGACGTTGCAGATCTCGTTTTGCGGCTCGGGCGACACGTTGGGGCTGGGCTCGACGAATTGACCATGACGACGAACGGCACACGCCTAGCTGGCTATGCCCAACGGCTGGGGGCCGCTGGCATCCGGCGGATCAACGTCAGCCTTGACACTCGTGACCCGCAGCTTTTTCGTCATATCACCCGACATGGCGATGTTGTGCAGGTTTTGGAGGGTATAGAAGTCGCCAAACGAGCAGGGTTATCGCTCAAAATTAATATGGTAGCGCTTAAAGGTCTCAACGAACATGAGGTTTACCCGATGCTTGCCTGGTGCATCGGGCAAGGGTTTGACCTAACGTTGATTGAGACGATGCCGCTCGGTATGATCGACGAGGATCGAGCGGATCGCTTTGTATCCCTGGCCGGCGTGCTCGACGGGCTCAGGGCGGGCTTTAGCCTTGAGCGCGACGTGCGCGGCACCGGCGGCCCGGCACGTTACTGGCGGGTTGACGGCACTCAGACCCGCCTTGGTTTGATTTCTCCACTAAGCGATAATTTCTGTGCGAGCTGCAATCGCGTCCGACTGACCACCGACGGCCTCCTCTATACTTGCTTGGGCCATGACGATCACGTCGATCTCAAGACGGCGCTGCGCGACGGCGGCATTGTGGCGCTAGACCGGGCGCTCGACGCGGCAATGGCATCCAAGCCCGCCCGGCACGATTTCGATATCGCCGCCGTCGCTCCCGCGGTGGCGCGTCATATGAGTGTTACCGGCGGATGAGCGAGAGACGTCGCTGGGCCTTGCTCGCTTCCTCGACGGCTCCGGCGCAGGCGGCGGCGGCAAAACTCGCTGAACTCCACGACTGGGTGGATATCGCAGACGCTGAACTGATCGTTGCGCTCGGCGGCGATGGGTTCATGCTCCAAACCCTGCATGCGATGCTCGAACGGCGCGAACCGGCGGTTCCCGTATTTGGTATGAACCTAGGCACCATAGGCTTTTTGATGAACGAGTGGCGGCTGGAAGCTCTTGCCGATCGTTTGGCGGGGTCGAAGCCGTTCAAGGTATCCCCCCTCCTCATGATCGCGAAAACGGTCGGCGGCCAGAGTGTCGAACTTCCCGCGATCAACGAGGTATCGTTGCTCCGTGAGACGCGTCAGACCGCTAAGGTCGAGGTTAGCATCAACGACCGGGTCGTGCTGCCGGAGCTGGACTGTGACGGTATCCTGGTTGCCACGCCCGCCGGCTCGACGGCCTACAACTTCTCGGCGCACGGCCCAATCTTGCCGCTTGGATCGGCGATGCTCGCGCTCACTCCGATCAGCCCATTCCGCCCGCGGCGTTGGCGCGGAGCCATTTTGCCCGACAAGACTCGAATTCGCCTGACCGTCTTGGATCCAGGAAAGCGTCCGGTCAGTGTGGTTGCCGATCAGCGCGAAATTCGTGACGTCGCGCATGTCGATATAGGGATAGATCGCGCTCGCGAGCTGACGCTGCTGTTCGACCCGGACCATGCATTGGATGACCGGATCACGATGGAGCAATTCATCGCCTGACAAACGACGGGGGCCAAGGGTTGCAAAACGACGAATCGCGCTGCTATAGGCCCGCCTCCGCGATGTTCCCTGATAGCTCAGCGGTAGAGCTCTCGACTGTTAATCGAGCGGCCGTAGGTTCGAATCCTACTCAGGGAGCCATCGCGCGGGCCGTATGCCGGATACCACGTTGTCGATGGCCAGTCGTTGGCGCTCGTCGTCGCGCTAGCGCTCAAATTGCTCCTATCATGGCAGGCGGTTGCGACAAGTCGCGACATTTTCACTTTGGAGCCAAGTCCGTTCATCGTGCGTTGCACTCGAGACGGCGATAATGTGTATGATCGTCGGAACGGAGTCGAGGCATGCCGAAAACAACAGATCGTAAATTGGTACTCGCCGCCATGGCCGCGGGTATGTTGCTGGTCGCCGGTTGCGCGACGGAGACAGCCTACCGCCCAGCAACGGGTCACGGCTTTTCAAGCGAAGGGTATAGCGATCACCAGATCGAGGCCAATCGGTTCGTCGTCACTTTTTCCGGCAACAGCTATACGTCTCGCGATACGGTCGAAAAATATTTGCTCTATCGGGCTGCCGAGCTGACTCTGCAGCAGGGCGGCGATTATTTCATCATGGCCGACCGCGACACTGACAAGCGCACCCAGACTTATGCTACCCCGGCCTTTGGCGGTGGGTATGGCGGTTGGGGCGGTTATTGGGGTCCACGCTGGCGTTATTATGGTCGCGGCTTTGGTTGGCGTAGCTGGGATCCGCTGTTCGGCGATCCGTTCTGGGATCGCGGAGTTGACGTTCAAACTGTCGAAAAATACGAAGCAACCGCGGAGATCGTGGTCGGCCGTGGGCCCAAGCCGGCGAATAACGTGCGCGCGTTCGACGCTCGCG
>JBDSKT010000261.1:0-8374 GCA_039916765.1 Sphingomonas sp. | reverse complement strand
TAGATGATCTCCAGGTCCTGCCCGCCGGCGTGAAACACCTTCAGCACGTCCTCGTTCGCGACGAGAAGTTCGAGCAGCGGCGCCATGTCGAGCCCGGACGCCATCGGATCAATCGCCGCAGCCTCCTGGGTATCCGCGATCTGGATCAAGCACAGTTCGGGGAAGAATGTGCTCTCGCGCATGAACTCGGTATCGACGCAGACGAAGTCGGCGCGAGCGAGGCGGGTGCAGAGATTGGCGAGGGTGGCGCTGTCGGTGATCAGCGGATGGATATGCATCGAGGCCCCATAGCGAGGGTTCGCCGGGTTGACAAAGGCGGGTCGGGAATGAAGGGCAAACGCCTATCCCCGCCGTTATGGCAGCGAGACGCTGGCATCCCTTGGCGACGGACATCCTTGCCCGCGGGACCCGGTTTTGCCAGGGCGACGCCAAAAAGAGAATGCCATGCACCCCTATCGCACGCACACCTGCGCCGAACTGCGCCCCGACCATGTCGGTCAGGACGTTCGCGTCTCCGGCTGGGTTCACAAGAAGCGCGATCACGGTGACCTCGTGTTCATCGATCTGCGCGACCACTATGGCATCACGCAGATCGTCACCGACGTTAGCGGCCCGGTTTTCGGCGTGATCGAATCGCTGAAGAACGAGAGCGTCGTGACAATCACCGGGAAGGTGACGGCGCGGGCAGCCGAAGCAATCAACCCGAACCTGCCGACTGGCGGAATCGAGGTGCGCGCCGCCGAGGTCGTGATCCAATCCGTCGCGCAGGAACTGCCGATGCCGGTGGCAGGCGAGGCCGAGTATCCCGAGGATATCCGGCTGAAATACCGCTTTCTGGACCTGCGGCGCGAGCGACTACATGCCAATATCCTGCTGCGGTCCAACGTGATCACGAGCCTGCGCAAGCGGATGATCGGGCAGGGCTTCACCGAGTTCCAGACGCCGATTCTGACGGCCTCGTCGCCCGAGGGCGCGCGCGACTACCTCGTCCCCAGCCGGGTCCATCCGGGCAAATTTTACGCGCTCCCCCAAGCTCCGCAGATGTTCAAGCAGCTGTTGATGGTTGCCGGATTCGACCGCTATTTTCAGATCGCCCCATGTTTCCGCGACGAGGACGCGCGCGCCGACCGTTCGCCGGGCGAGTTCTACCAGCTCGATTTCGAAATGAGCTATGTGACTCAGGACGACGTGTTCGCAGCAATCGAGCCAGTGCTGCACGGCGTGTTCGAGGAATTTGCCGATTGGCAGGGGAAGGGGCGCCAGGTTTCGCCACTCCCGTTCAAGCGCATCCCCTACCGCGAATCACTTCTCAGATATGGCAGCGACAAGCCCGATTTACGCAACCCGCTGCTGATCGCCGACGTGTCCGATCACTTCATGGGTTCGGGCTTCGGTCGCTTCGCTTCGATGGTCGAAGCCGGCGACGTCGTGCGCGCACTTCCGGCACCCAAAACGGCCGAGAAGAGCCGCAAATTCTTCGACGACATGAACAGCTGGGCACAGTCCGAAGGCTTCCCGGGTCTCGGTTACGCGACGCAGAAGGATGGCGTGTTCGGCGGACCGATCGCCAACAATCATGGGCAGGAGGGTATGAAGGCGATTGCCGACACCCTCGGCTTGGGCCCGAACGACGGCATATTCTTTTCGGCCGGCAAGGAAGCCCAAGCCGCCAAGCTTGCGGGACTCGCTAGAACGCGCGTTGCCGAGCAACTCGAGCTGATCGATCACAACCGTTTCGAATTCTGCTGGATCGTCGATTTCCCGATGTTCGAGTATGACGAGGACGCGAAGAAGATCGATTTCAGCCACAATCCGTTCTCGATGCCACAGGGCGAGCTGGAGGCACTAAAAACCAAAGACCCGCTCGATATTCTGGCGTACCAGTACGACATTGTCTGCAACGGCGTGGAATTGTCGTCGGGCGCGATCCGGAATCACCGGCCCGAGATCATGTACAAGGCGTTCGAGATCGCCGGTTACTCCCAGGCGGACGTCGATACGAACTTTGCGGGCATGATCAACGCGTTCAAGTTTGGCGCGCCGCCGCACGGCGGATCGGCGCCGGGCGTTGACCGTATCGTGATGCTGCTCGCCGATGAGCCGAACATCCGTGAGGTTATCGTCTTCCCGATGACGCAAAAGGCCGAGGACTTGATGATGGGCGCGCCGAGCTTCGCCACAGACAAGCAGCTGAAGGAGCTAAATCTCCGCTCGGCCGCCGAACCCGCAAAGTAGGATGTGGCGGAAGTGATGTCCTCCGGCGCGGCTTGAGCGGGGCCGCCCGACTCGTCGTCCTGTCGGGCGGCTCTGGAGGCGGTAAATCGACCTTGTTGACGGCGCTCGCCCAGCGCGGATTTGGTACGGTGCCGGAATGGGGCCGCGCAATGATAGCGGCGGGGTCTTCGCCCTGGGCCGATCCCGTCGGGTTCCTGCGGCGGGCGGTGGCAAAGGCACAGCATGATCGTGAGGCGGCGATTGAGCGCGGCGGCCTGATCTTTTTCGATCGGTCGCTTGTCGATGTTGCGTCAGCACTCCAATATTTGGCTCACGAGCCTGTGTTGCACGCTCTATGTGATGCTGCTCGCTACGATCGTCGCGCCTTCCTCGCGCCGCCCTGGCCCGAAATCTACGTGAACGACGAAGACCGACGCCACGGCTTCGACCGCGCGCTTGCCGAATATGAGCGACTGGCGCGCGATTATCCCGCGCTCGGCTACGAGGTCGTGATCCTACCCAAGGTGTCGGTCGAGGAGCGAATCGCCTTCGTCCTCGATTAGCTCGACGGCTAGACCCAGAGCAGCAAGCAGGGGATCACCGCGCCCGCCATGAGCAACGCCAGCGAGCGGCTGCGCATCGACCGGTTGTTCAGCGCGATGGTCACGCCAAGACTTGTCGAAAAGATCAGCGACACCGCGAGTAACAGCATGAAAATCTTGAGCGGGAGCGGGGAGGGGTGCTTGCCCCCGTTTGTAGCGTGATTTTCGTCACCGTGCCCGCCAGCTGGCATCGCGACAACCGCCGCCGGTCGCTCGATCGACTTGGGCACGTCGGACCGTTTCTGGCGCGGCGGTGCCTGGTCCTTGTGCACGCTCGCCATCCACGCGATCCAGCCCGGCGCGGGCTGGCCGCCATAGCCTTTGGCCTCATGCAGGCTGAACACCTGCAACGCGCCGGTGAAAGCGAGAAACACGATCATCGGCGCGAAGAACACGCCGATATAATGGTGCCATTGACGCAGGCTGCGCATCGTAGTCGATTTCATAGGCGGCAGCGCTAGGCGAGAGCATCCCCGGCATCAAGCGGGGGCGAAGGCACCATCGTCAGCCATCACATGCAAAACACCGTCGCGGATCGCGAAATATGCTCCGTGAAGTGTCAGCTTGCCGTTTGCCTCAAGCTCGGAAATGCAAGGGAAGGTGCGCAGGTTGGCGATGCTGACCCGAACGGTTTCAAGCTCAAGTGCGCGGACCGCCTCCGGCCCCGTGCCGTATTCCGCCACGATACGGTCGCGCGCCACGTCAAGCATATCGACCCAATGCGCGATGAAACCGCCGGAACCTGGCGCCGCATCCGCGAACCGGCGTGACAGGGCCGCCTCGACGCCGCCGCATGAACCGTGACCGAGCACCACCACATTGGTCACCTCGAGCTGAGTTACCGCGAATTCCAGCGCGGCCGAAACACCGTGCCGGCCACCACCTTGCTCAAAAGGCGGGACCAGATTGGCGATGTTACGCACGACGAATGCCTCGCCCGGCGACGTATCGAATATTTGCGCCGGATCGACCCTGCTGTCCGAACAGGCGATAATCATCACCTTGGGGCTCTGGCCCTCGCGCAATTCGGCCCAGCGCTCGCGCTGGCCGCTCCAGCCGTGGTCACGGAAGCGGCGGTAGCCGCCAAGCAGGTCTGTGAAGCCAGTCATGCCATCCCCATAAAGGCGCTGCGCGGGGGGTGGCAAGCTGCACGCCGGATCGCTATCTGGCGGACGATGAACGAGATGATGCCGATGCCCCGGGAGCCACGCCCGCGCAAGCCAGACTGGATTCGCGTCAAGGCGCCAACGTCGGTCGGCTTCGCCGAAACCAAGGCGATGATGCGCCGGCTGAACCTCAATACCGTGTGCGAAGAAGCCGCGTGCCCGAATATCGGCGAATGCTGGACGAAGAAGCACGCGACGGTAATGATCCTTGGCGATACCTGCACGCGGGCTTGCGCATTTTGCAACGTCAAGACGGGAATGCCGCGCTCTGTCGATGCACTCGAGCCGCAGCATACCGCCGATGCGGCGGCTGAGCTCGGCCTTGAACACATCGTCGTAACCTCGGTCGACCGCGATGACCTGCCCGATGGCGGGGCAAGTCAATTCGTCAAGGTGATCGAAGCGCTGCGCCGGACGACGCCGACAACCACGATCGAGATCCTCACACCGGATTTCCGGAACAAGGCGCAAAGCGCTGTCGAATCGATCGTCGCTGCCCGGCCCGACGTGTACAATCACAACCTCGAGACGGTGCCCAGGCTCTACCCGACGATCCGACCCGGCGCGCGTTACTATGCCTCGTTGCGCCTGCTGGAAAGCGTCAAGCGTCACGATCCGTCGATCTTCACCAAATCAGGCGTGATGGTCGGGCTGGGCGAAGAGCGTCTCGAAGTCCATCAGGTGATGGACGACATGCGCTCCGCCGATGTCGATTTCCTGACGATGGGACAGTATCTGCAGCCGACGCCACGTCATGCCAAGGTACTCGATTTCGTTACGCCGCGCGCATTTGAGGCCTATGCGGCGATCGCCCGCGCCAAGGGCTTCCTGCTCGTTGCGGCGTCGCCGCTGACGCGGTCGAGCTACCATGCCGGGGACGATTTCGCGAAGATGAAGGCGGCGCGAGAACGGCAGCTTGGCTCTGCGAATGCCGCGGCATAGCGAAACCCGACGGCTTCCCTACACGCCGGGGCAGATGTTTGACCTTGTCGCTGACGTGTCACGCTATGCCGAATTCCTGCCTTGGGTCACGGCAATTCGCGTGCGTTCTGACAGCGCGACGGAGCTGGTCGCGGATATGATCGTGGGATTTAAAGGGCTGCGCGAGACGTTCACGTCCAAGGTCGAAAAGGCGCGTCCGAACCATGTCCACGTCGATTATCTCGACGGACCGCTCAAATATCTGCGCAACGACTGGACTTTCCGGCCGGCGCCGGGCGGGTGCGACGTCGATTTCGCGGTCGATTTCGAGTTCAAGAACCGAATGTTCGAATTGCTCGCCGGACAGATGTTTGGCGCCGCGCTCCGCAAGATGATCGGCGCGTTCGAGGAGCGGGCAGCTATACTCTACGGCCCCTCGGCGTCGGGCAACAGCAGTTCGAGCGCGCACAGCGCCGCCTGAAGGCGAATTCCGCCTCGGCCGATATCGCCGAAGTCGCGTCGGTCGGCGACGACATGGCCAGGATCGCCGCCTTTTTCCGCACGAGCGAAAACCACGGTACCGACCGGCTTTTTGTCGGTGCCACCATCCGGGCCGGCGATGCCCGTAATCGCTACCGCGACATCTGCGCCGCTCGCATCTAGTGCTCCCTGCGCCATCGCCCATGCCGTCGCCACCGAAACGGCACCAAACGTGTCGAGCACGTCGGCGCTGACCCGCAACAGATCGAGCTTGGCGTGGTTCGAATAGGCGACAAGTCCGGCGTCGAACATTTCCGACGAACCCGGAATTTCGGTGATCGCGGCCGAGACGAGACCGCCCGTGCAACTTTCCGCCACCGCGACCCGGCGCCCCGCTGCCGTATTGGCATCGACGACATGTTTCGCCGCGGCCACCAGAGCCGCAGGCAAGATCGTGTCGATGGGCTCCATGGGCGTGGCCATGTTCAGGTCCTTTGTCACGCCGCAGGAACGCGTACGGTTGCTGTAGCTTGCGCGGCGATCCCCTCGCCGCGTCCGGCGAAGCCGAGTCGTTCGGTAGTCGTCGCCTTGATGCTCACCTGCGATTCGCAAAGCTGCAATATCGCCGCAATCCGCCCGCGCATCGCGGCACGGTACGGACCAACCTTCGGCGCTTCGCAAATAAGCGTCAGATCGATGAAATCGATGGTCCCGTCCTGCGCACGCACCAGTGATGCCGCATGTTCGAGGAATCGCGCAGAATCCGCGCCACGCCACTGCGGATCGGTCGGCGGAAAGTGGGTGCCGATGTCGCCCGCCGCGATCGTGCCGAGCAACGCGTCGGTGATGGCATGGAGCGCAACGTCCGCATCGCTATGGCCCGACAATCCCTTCTCATGTGGGATCAACACCCCACCCAGCCACAATTCCTCACCCGCCTCGAGCCGGTGCACGTCGAAACCGGTCGCCGTGCGGCTGATCATGCGAGCGGCGTGGCGCGCCTCGGCAAGCGCGAAGTCGGCCGGATGGGTGATCTTTTCCAATAGCGCGTCCCCCTCGACCAACGCGACGTCACCGCCGTGCGCGCGAAGCATCTGGGCGTCGTCGGTAGGCTCTTCGCCGGCCCAGTCGCGATGCGCGGCGATGATGTCGGCGAAGCGAAACGCTTGCGGTGTTTGGATGCGGAACAGCCCATCGCGGGCGACTTGCTCGCCGAGCACGACATCGCCGCGCGCCATCGTGTCGGTGATTGGCAGGGCAGGGACAGCACCCGGGCTTCGCTCTAATCCAGCCAGCAGGCGATCGATCACAGCGACCGGCAGGAAAGGTCGCGCGGCATCGTGGATCACGACGCGATCCGGCGCGCTGGCGGAAAGCGCCTCCAGCCCCGCTAAGACCGACAGCCTCCGCGTCGCACCACCGCGAACGTGCTCGGCGCCCGGAATGGCCATATCCAGAAGGTCTTCCTGCTGGTCACCAATAACCGCGATAACCCGGTCGATCTGAGGGTGCCCGGCGAGCACGGCAAAACTATGCGCGACCATCGGCTTGCCGGCCAAGGTCGCGAACTGCTTGGGTGTTTTCGACCCACTGCGCTCGCCTTGCCCGGCGGCGACGATGAGCGCGGCAGTACGGTGCGGCTTCATGTCGCTCGCCTAGCGCAGGGGCGGTGCGCCCGCCAGTCTTGCTGCATCGCGGCAAGTCGGTTATGGCCTGCCTGTTTTTCAGGCACAGATGCGCACGCTCCCCCCCATCCAGATCGGCCCCGTCCGGATCGAACGCCCCGTCATCCTGGCGCCGATGACAGGCGTCACCGATATGCCGTTCCGCACATTGGTGCGACGATATGGCTCGGGTCTCAACGTCACGGAGATGATCGCAAGCCAGGCCATGATCCGCGAAACCCGTCAGTCGCTACAAAAGGCGGCGTGGCATCCGGTCGAAGAGCCGGTGTCGATGCAGCTTGCCGGTTGCAGCCCGCGCGAGATGGCCGAGGCGGCGAAACTAAACGCGGATCGCGGCGCGGCGATCATCGACATCAATATGGGCTGTCCGGTCAAGAAGATCGTCAATGGCGACGCCGGGTCTGCATTGATGCGCGATTTGCCCAATGCAGCCGCGATCATCAAGGCGACGGTCGATGCGGTCGATGTACCGGTGACGCTGAAGATGCGAATGGGCTGGTGTCACGACAGCCTAAATGCGCCCGAACTCAGTCGCATCGCAGAGGATTTGGGTGTCAAGCTGATCACCGTGCACGGCCGCACGCGCAATCAGATGTACAAGGGCGACGCCGACTGGGCTTTCGTGCGCCGTGTGAAGAATGCTGTGAATGTGCCGGTCATCGTCAACGGCGATATCTGCTCGATCGAGGATGCGGAAACGGCGCTGGATCAGTCGGGCGCCGACGGCGTGATGATCGGACGCGGCGCCTACGGCAGGCCGTGGTTGCTCGGTCAGGTGATGGAATGGTTCGCTATCGGGCGGCGCATCGCCGACCCTTCGATCGATGAGCAATATGCCATGATCGCGGAGCATTACGAGGCGATGCTCGCGCATTACGGCATAGAAACCGGCGTTAATATGGCGCGCAAGCATATCGGTTGGTACACGCGCGGGCTCCACGGCTCGGCGGAGTTTCGTAATCGCGTCAACCAGCAGGGCGATCCCGGGGTCGTTCAAGCCATGCTCGCGGAATTCTACGCGCCGTGGCTGAGTCGCGCCGCAGCCTGACACCATCACGGCGGTTCGGGGGCGAGCTTCGCCGAAATGCCCGTCGCTTCACGGCCATGGCCCTGACTTATTGATCCGGATAGCTGCGTTGCCGGCGCCTATGCCGAGTGCGAGACGCTGCCAAACTCTTCTGAACGCGCAATGCTTGGCGAGCCGCTCGTACAAGTGACCGCGCACAAGTGCGTTGATTCCATCCGCAATACCTTGCGCAGACGGCTGAATATGCTGTTCTCCAACGCGAGCGACGAACGGTCGGGC
>JBDSKT010000260.1:0-5273 GCA_039916765.1 Sphingomonas sp. | reverse complement strand
CTTCTCGACATGGGCGCTTACGGGATCATCGCGCCGCTCGTGAACACCGTGGCGGACGTGCGGCGTTTCGCCGACTCGCTACACTATCCGCCGCGCGGCAACCGGTCGTTCGGGCCCAGGCGACCGTTCCTCCGGTTCGGCCAAGACTATCTTGCGCATGCATCGGACAGCGTCGTTTCGTTGGCGATGATCGAGACGAAGGAGGGTCTGGCCAATCTCGACGCCATCCTTGCGGAACCGGGCTATGACGGAGTGTTCATCGGCCCGTCGGACCTCGCGCTGTCGCTTGGGCTGGCGCCGCGTCCCGACAGTACGGAGCCGGTGCTGCTCGACGCGATCGAGCATATCCGCGCGCGCTGCCACCAGACGGGCAAGCGCGCTGGGCTGTTCTGCGCGGAACCGGCCTTTGCGCGCGCGATGCTCGCCCAGGGATTCGACCTGGTTTCGGTGGCGCCCGATCTCGCCATGCTCACCAAGGCGGCGCGCCAAGCCGTGGCCGACGTTCGCGCGCCCGACTAAAACGACTGCGCCGATTGAGGTAACGCGCTACGTTTCGGCCGCCCGCGCCCGAACCGGAGGTCTTTGTCCATGAACGGCAGCACCGTGCTGATCAATATCGACGTGCCCGATATCGACGCGGCGACGCGTTTCTATTGCGATGCCTTTAGCCTGCGCCCCGGCAGGCGGCTCGACGCGGATACGCAGGAGCTCCTCGGGTTCGGGGCACCGGTATATCTGTTGCGGAAGCGCGATGGGTCTGCGGGCGCGGCCGGCTCGGCGCGCGATTATCGTCGCCATTGGACGCCGCTCCATCTCGATCTGGTCGTCCCCGACATCGATGCGGCCGTCCAGCGCGCGACGGGTGCCGGCGCGACGCTGGAGCAGCCCGCCACCGCCGCGCCGTTCGGCAGGATCGCCATGCTGGCGGACCCGTTCGGCCACGGCTTCTGTATCGTCGAGTTCAACGAACAGGGTTACGACGCGGCATGACGCGATATCCCCGAACCATCGCAGCGCCCCTGGCGAGGACCGCCCGACGAAAATGCGATTGGTTGGGCTGGTGCGCGACGCAGTCGGAACCTAACGGCTCTCTGCTTAAAATTTCCCATTAAAATGGGATTCTACTGGGAATTTCGCGGTCGCGAGATTGGACCGCATATTCGACTCCCTTGAGATCCGCGCAAGTCTGCCATTCCTGCTCTCGATTTCCCGCAAATTCCCAGCTGGGAATTTTTTGCAGCAATCGGGGTAAACCTGCAGCTTAGTAGCGGGGGCCAGTCAAGGCGGGATTGAAACCAATGTCGGCGGAGCCTCTGCCAAAAAACTGGCATTGATGGCGAACGCACCGTCTCTGCGGCCCCCAAATTTGCCCGACAATTGAGCTGGCTCATTCCTGGCTTTTTACGGCAAGTCTATCGTGAAATCAAACTGAACTAATACTTGGCGATCTCTAACTCTATACGTGAAGTATTGCGCTACTCGCGGACCTATCTCCATTATCTTCTTGGACCATTCGGAATACTTCTTGCGTCATCGTGATATGATGGTATTCAAGCGTTACGCGGGCGAGGCCCGCTAGCGCCATGGTGGTGGAGTGCGGGGCTAGGCCAGCACCCCAATAGCCATTTCAGAGCGCGGAGACCGAGCAACTTCGCCCGCCTGTCGGGCGGCTTGCAACGCCGCGGGCTAGGCTCGCGACACTGTCACCCCCGTCGCTCGCCGTTTTCTGACGAGCATATCCCCACCGGCCGTTCGCACTTCGCAACGGAGCCAGAGGTATGACCCATGTCCAAACTACAAATCCATTACGTGCCTATCGATGACCTGCTCGCGGCGCATCGAAATGCTAAGACCCACTCAAAGAAACAGATCCGCCAGATTTCCGCGAGCATCAACGAATTCGGATTTCTCAATCCGGTGCTTTGCGACCGCGACAACCGGATGGTGGCGGGACACGGGCGCGTCGAAGCCGCGAGGCTTTCAGGCCTGACGACGATCCCTGTGATATTTCTCCACGATTTGACCCCCGAACAATTACGCTTGTTCGCTATCGCCGAGAACAAGCTGAACCAGCTTGGTGGCTTCTCGGACGAAGTGCTGAAACTCGAGTTTGGTGAGCTCGCCGACCTTGAAGTTAGTTACGACCTAACGGTCACCGGTTTCGAAACAGCCGAGATCGATTTGATCCTGGCAGATGAGCCACTCGATGACGCTGCCGACGACCTAGCAAGTACGCCTCACCCCTCCAATCTATCGTCGGGCGAGCGTGTTCTGCTGCAATTCGCGATCTCCAGCTACCAGCACGACGACGGTATGACGAACATCAATAGGCCGAAGCTGCTGTTGCTTGATGAGTTGGACGCTCCGCTCCACCCGGAGATGGTTCACCGCTGGCTCCGTGCGATCAGCGAAGGTTTGGTCGCCGGCCAAGGCATCCATTGCATCCTGACGACGCACTCGCCGACTACGGTGGCTCTCGCGCCCGAAGACGCTCTCTATGAGATGCGCGAAGGACAATCGGGCCTGACCAAAGTGTCGAAGCAGGATGCTCTTAATAAGCTGACTTTCGGCGTGCCAACGCTCTCGATCGACTATTCCGGCCGGCGATGTGCACGCCCGCTCGTGCAAGTACCGGGTAATAGGCACGGGCGATCGCGCCGATAATCCGGCTGTCGTTGCGATGAGGGAAGACAATGCGGACCTCAACGCCTCGGCGGCCGGCCGCGACAATCGCGGCGATCAGCGGCGGATCGGGCGCGAAGTAGGGGGTGGTGATCGTCGCCTGGCTGCGGGCCGTCGCCAACACAGCGACGAACATATCGGTCATTGACCCGCGCGGTGACAGTGGACCGGTACCGACCGCGATCGCTGGAAAGCCGTTCGCGAAAACCGGGCGCGGCGCTTCCGCCACGACGGCACGGAGATCCTCGCCCATCTCAGTCGTCCAGGCTGACGCGAAAATCAGTTCGGTCTGGCGCGCGACTGGCCCCTCATAACGGATCATGATGTCGATCCACGGCGCAAATTTAGGCTTGATCCGAAACGCAGGGTCGGCGCAATTCTGGCTACCGCAAAATGCGATGCGCCCGTCGATGACGACGATCTTACGGTGATTGCGAAGATCGACGCGGTGTCCGGCGAGGAACCCAATTCCGAGCGGCGCCTTCAGCGAAGCGCAAAGCTTTGCGCCGGCATCGCGCATCGTCTGCCAATTCGGTGACCTTATAATCCCTCTCGAACCGATCGCGTCGGCCACGACGCGACACGTAACACCGCGTCGCGCCGCACGGCAGATCGCCGACACCACCTTCCCGCCGTTGCCGTCGTCCAACCAGATGTAGACCGAGAGATGAACCGTCCGGACAGCGGCATCGATATCGGCGACGATCATCGCGATCGCCGCGTCCGAATCCTGGGCGATGGTAGCTATGTTTCCATCAGCCGCCGGCCACCGGCTGACCGCTTCAAGCGTGCGAAAGGCCATGCCTGTGGGCCCATCGTCCTCCACGACTCCCGACTGCTCCGGAGCGTAAGGAAGCAGATCCTCGTAGGCGCGTCGGGACCGGTCGCGGAAGTCGGCCGAAATCCAAGGCTCGCCGAACAACAAATAAAGGACGACGCCGAGCACGGGCAGCGCGATCAGCAGAAAAAGCCAAGCCGCGCGAGCATATGATGTCATCGATCGTAAGCTGGTTGTGAACCGCGCTGAGGCAGCGCAGGTACGCCATGTGATGCGGCGCTATCTTGAGCTCGGTTCTGTCAGGGTGCTGACTGAGCAGTTAGCGGCTGAAGGGTATAGCCGGAAGCGGAGACCGCCACGCGACGGTGTAAATCGCGGTGGCGGCCCATTCACCCGCGGCGGCATTTATCATCTGCTCGGTAACTGTGTGTACATCGGCACGGTGCGGCACAAAGGCGAGATTTTCCCCGGAGCGCATGACGCAATTGTCGATCGCGAGCTGTGGGATCGGGTACAGCAAGCTCTCGCCGATCAGGCGCCAGTCCGACAACGTCGCGCCAACTTCCGTCACCCGAGCCTTCTCAACGGTGTCATCCTTCAGGACGGGCATGGGCGGCGAATGGCCCCAGTCCACACCATCAATCACGCGAAGCGATATCGGTATTACGCCACGCGAGAAATCGAAACCGGCGGACCTGCAGCATGGCGCGTACCCGCGCATGATCTTGAGGAGCTGATCATTGCCCGTGTATGCCGCCACCTAGTCGAGGTGCCCGTCAATGAGCATCAGTCGCTTGGCGACAGTGAAGATGAGGAAGTCTGCGCGGCCTTTCGCGCGCGCGCGTTGGCCGATGCGCCGAAATTGCAGCAGGCGGAGCTGCTAGCAACATTCATCGAACGGATCGATATCCACCGCGACCGGCTTGAGTTATTTCTTCGCAGGCAAAGTGATGGGCAAGCGCCCGTCGTGCTAACTACCTCCGCAACTCTAATACGCTCCGGGCGTCAAACGCGCTTGGTCCCGCCAGGTCCGCAAACTGGGGAACGCTCCACTCCCGACGAAAGCCTGGTTCGCTTGGTGGCTAATGCGCATGCGGCCCGGCTGGCAGTCGCTGCTGCGGGCGATCGGCCACTCAGGGAGGTTGCTGCCGGCCAGGGATTCTCGCTGCACTACTTTTCACAACTCGCTCGGCTCGGCGGGCTGGCGCCTGACATAGTCACCGCAGTCCTCGAAGGGCGCCAACCAGCGGCGCTAACAAGAACGTGGCTTGCAAGAACGAAAGCACTCCCGCTAGACTGGAATGTGCAGCGACGTGTGTTTGGGTTCGCCGACTAGCGCGTCTAACTACATGCCGGGCATGCATCGCATCCTGGGGCGAGTTTTTCCATAACCTGAGAGAAAGCCATTCGAGCGCCGAGAATATCGGCGCAGATGATCTCTGTCGCCCCCGCAACGATTTCGTCAAAGCGGAAAACGCGCAGAACTGCGCGAGTTTTGCCCAATCCCAAGACCGGTGCTGGAAAGTCTCACGATTCACAGACTGTGTGGTGCCACGCAATCAGCACGAACCTCTGACACCCCGATGTGCATCTTGTTGCGCAGCTTTCATGCATCGCATCGGGGGGCCACTCACTCGCCCTCCTGAGATAGGTAGCTGAAAAACCGGATTCGGGGCGCGAGAGTCGTCTCTGTCGCCCCAAGCAAACTTTTGGCGCCCCCAGATAGGCGCGGAAAGGCGCCGTTTGCGAGCCACGCTCAACAAAAAACACTGATATATCAAGTAGTTAGGACTGGGTGGTGCCGCCTACAGGA
>JBDSKT010000259.1:0-2579 GCA_039916765.1 Sphingomonas sp. | reverse complement strand
CGCCATTTGCCGCTTATCGGGATGATCGCCTGACGGGTCGGCGATAGTGCTCGGCGCGCCTCAGCTGCTGCAGGCGGGGTGGGTCGCGCTGGCGTGCGCGCGCTCCCTTCACCACGCGTCGGGTTCTCCGCCACGGCAACTGGTGCCGCAGCGCTGTCGTCGCTGGTCGATGGTAGTCGCTCGCTCGCTCGCGGCGCATGCTCGCTACTCAGGCTAGCAATTTCCGGTGGAAGCTCGGGCCGCTGCGCCTGCGCCTCATACTGCTTGGCGAGTTCCAGACCTTTCTGCCGCTCCGCTAGAGGTATGAATCGGTCCATCTGTGCCTGGACCTCCGTCGCGCGCGGCAGGCCGGAAGCGACGGCGCGGACGAGGAGCGCATAGGCGCGTGGATAATCCCGGGCGACGCCGTCGCCGTTATACAGCATCGTGCCGAGCGTCATTTGCGCACGCGGTTCGCCGCGCGCGACGGACCTTTCAAGCCAGGGTAAGGCTTCGGCGCGCTTGCCTTGGTCAAACAGCGTCAGACCGTAATTGGTGATCGCCTCGACATGGCCCTGCGCAGCCGCCTTGCGGAACCATTCCGATGCCATCGGCAGATTTGCCGGCACCCCACGGCCCAGGCGATATGCCTGACCCATGTCGAACTGCGCATCCGCGTCGCCGCGATCGGCATCGATGCGCCATAGATCAATCGCCTTACGGTATTCGCCGCGCGTCCATGCCTCGACACCCGCCTTGACGTCGGCCGTCGCCTTTAGCGCGCCTGTCACCGCCAACATGGTGGCGATCAGTTTGGCAAGTTTCGTCGCGTTTCGCATTTCGTTGCCCAACCCCGTTACGCTGTCCGCCGGATGATGGCTCATTAACCGAACTTGGCAAAGATTTGGTTAGGAACACGCAACGGCGCGCCAGGCCGTTAACCTCTTCTTGACGCCTTGCATGGCACTTCAGCCTTTGAACAAGCGGAGTTGTAGGGGCAACATGCGCGTCCTCGCCATGGCATCACAAAAAGGCGGGTCTGGAAAGACCACGCTATCCGGGCATCTCGCCGTCCAAGCGCAGCTTGCCGGGGCCGGTCCAGTCGTCCTGATCGACATCGATCCGCAAGGGTCGCTGGCCGATTGGTGGAACGAGCGGAGCGCCGATCTTCCGGCGTTCGCGCAGACCACGGTCGCGCGGCTCGCCGCCGATTTGGAGGTTTTGCGTCAACAGGGCTTCAAACTGGCGATGATCGACACGCCGCCGGCCATCACGATGGCGATCCAGAGCGTGATCGCCGTCGCCGAGCTGATCGTTATCCCAACCCGTCCCAGCCCGCACGATCTTCGCGCGGTCGGCGCCACGGTCGATCTGTGCGAACGCGCCGGCAAGCCGCTGCTATTCGTCGTCAATGGCGCCACGCCCAAGGCCAAGATTACGTCGGAAGCCGCCGTCGCTCTGTCGCAGCACGGCACCGTCGCGCCGATCACCGTTCATCACCGCACCGACTTTGCCGCCTCGATGATCGACGGCCGCACGGTGATGGAGGTCGATGTCAACGGTCGCTCGAGCCAGGAAATTCAGGCGTTGTGGGGTTACATTTCCGACCGGCTGGAAAAGAATTTCCGCCGTACCGTGTTCGCTGCGCCAACAGCGGTGGGCGGCTTCGGCGCTGCACGTACAGCTAGCGGTGGCTTTGGCCGCCGGGTGATGGGCTGATGAGCGCCGCAACCCCCAAACCGATCGCGTCTTTGTCCTCGGGGCTGCTCGCCCGCAAGGGCCATGCACGTCCGGCGATGCGCCCGCAGGGTTTCGGCGGCTTCGGTTCGCTCCCGACCGCCCAGGACGATCTCGGCTGGAACGACATGGGCCTTGACGAGGCGGCGCTGCCGGCCTCGGCCCCCGTGCCGCCAGTAGTGCGTCAGTTCGAAGCGCTGCAGGAGGAGTTTGGCGGCGAGATGGCTGCCGAAGTTCCAACGAGCGACGAACTTCCCGTAGTCGATGCTCAGGTTGATGAAGCGCCCGCCCCCGCGCCGACGGCGGTGATGCCGCCGCCCGTCACGCTGCGCCCGGTCTCCGTGGCAACGGCCGCACGTATCGACCGTGAAACGGCTGCCAAGCCCACGCACAAGGCCGCGTTCACCCTGCGGCTCGACCATGATCGCCACCTGCGCCTGCGCCTCGCCAGCGCGCTTCACCACCGTTCCGCGCAAGCGCTCGTAACCGACGCGCTTGACGTCTTTCTGCATTCTCTGCCCGAAGTGGAGGACTTGGTTCGCCAGCTTCCCCCGCCCAAGGCGGGCCGTTGACCTGTTGGGGGTAAGCACGATGAAAACGCGCATTGCATTGATGATCGGGCTGTCGGCCACTGCGTTCGGCGTCGTTACGGTCGGTACGCTTCATGGTGCCGCTGCCGTCGCGGGCGCTCGC
Source organism: Sphingomonas sp. (assembly GCA_039916765.1). Taxonomy (GTDB): domain Bacteria; phylum Pseudomonadota; class Alphaproteobacteria; order Sphingomonadales; family Sphingomonadaceae; genus Sphingomonas. The sequence continues at coordinate 170 of JBDSKT010000259.1, read as the reverse complement.
GATGAAAGCCACGATGAGAAGGCCGCGCTTGCCGACGCGCGTCAGGCGCAGACGCTTATCGCCGGCGGCCAGGCCGAAGCCGCGGTTACGTATGCCGAAAAAGCGGTGGAACTCCGTCCGCGTACCTCGGACTATCGCATCGTGCTCGGTCAGGCTTATCTCAAATCGGG
>JBDSKT010000258.1:0-18497 GCA_039916765.1 Sphingomonas sp. | reverse complement strand
ACGCATGGGTATTCTCCACAGAAGCACGGGGCTTTTCCCGCACGAGCAGCGCGCGGACCAGCAGCACGAGCACCCCCACCGTAATGAAGGCGTCCCCAAGGTTAAAGACCAAAAACGGCCGCCATGTACCGAAGTGCAGGTCGGCATAATCGACGACATAGCCCAGCCGCGCACGATCGATGATATTCCCCAGCGCCCCACCCAGGATCATGCCGAGTGCGAACCGGTCGGTTTTGTTATCCTCGCGCCACATCCACACCAGCACTCCGACGGCGATCGCCCCGGTCAACGCGACCAGCGCCCAGCGCGCCGCGTCGCTCTCGCCGCGCAGGAAGCCGAGCGAGACGCCGGGGTTGGCAACGTAGTTGAGGTTGAAGATCGGCAGCAACTCGCGAATGTCGCCAAGGTCGTGCAGCCCGAGGGGGCCGGTAACGGCGTATTTCACCAGCTGGTCGATCAGGCAGAATGCGACGCCCGCGACAAGTCCGAGGACGGGAAGCCGGCTCATGCCGCAACGACCCCGGCGCAGCGCGCATCGAGCGCGCCGTCTGCCTCGATATCGGGCAGGTGGCGCCAGCAACGGCCGCACTTGTGAAAATCCGTGCGCGTGACCGTGACCGCTTCACCGCGCGTCACCTTGGCGACGATGAAAATCTCGGCCAACTGGTCGAGCGGCAGCAGCGCCTCTGGCACCGTCACCTCCGCTTCCAGGCTGGAGCGGATTACCTTCTCGCGCCGGAGCGGCTCGATCGCTTCGTTGACCTGCTGACGCAGCGCGCGGACATCAGCCCATTCGGTCGAGATCGCATCGTCCCCCGGCAAGGACGGTAGTTTGGGCCATTCTAGGAAGTGCACCGACTCGTCGTCTGCCGGGAAGCGCGCTTGCCACACCTCTTCGGCAGTGAAGCACAACACCGGCGCGGCATACCGGACCAGCGCGTGGAACAACGTATCGAGCACGGTGCGATACGCCCGGCGCTTGATGTCCGACGGCGCGTCGCAATAGAGCGAATCCTTGCGGATATCGAAGAAGAACGCCGAGAGATCCTCATTGGCGAAATCGGTCAACAGGCGGACATAGCGATTGAAGTCATAGCTTTCCGCCGCCGCCTTCATCTCCACATCGAGCTTCCCCAGCAGGTGCAGGATGTAAAGCTCCAATTCAGGCATGTGATGCGTATCGACCCGCTCGCTTTCATCGAATCCGTCGAGTGCGCCGAGCATGTAACGGAGCGTATTGCGCAGCTTGCGATACTGATCCGACACCCCGGCGAGGATTTCCTTCCCGATCCGGTGATCCTCGGTAAAATCGACCGACAGCGCCCACAGCCGCAGGATGTCCGCCCCCGAATCGCGCATCAGGTCGAGCGGGTTGATCGTGTTGCCGAGGCTTTTGGACATCTTCATGCCCTTCGAATCCATCGTGAAGCCGTGGGTCAGCACCGCATCATATGGCGCGCGCCCGCGCGTGCCGCAGCTTTCGAGCAGTGAGGACTGGAACCAGCCGCGATGCTGGTCGGATCCTTCGAGATATAGGTTCGCCGGCCATTGCAGGTCGGGCCAGCGCCCGCTTTCCAGCACGAAGGCGTGCGTGCAGCCGCTATCGAACCAGACGTCGAGAATGTCGGTGATGCGCTCGTAATCCTCGGCGCGGTAATCGGCCCCCAGATATTCCTGCGCCCGCGCATCGTTCCACGCATCGACGCCGCCTTCGCGCACCGCCGCGACGATTCGCGCGTTGACCGCCGGGTCCTTGAGGTAACGCCCGCTCTTGCGATCGACGAACAAGGTGATCGGGACGCCCCAGGCGCGCTGGCGCGACAGCACCCAGTCAGGTCGCCCCTCGACCATCGAGCCGATCCGGTTGCGCCCCTTTTCGGGGTAGAATTTTGTATCGGCGATCGCGGCGATCGCCTTTTCGCGCAGCGTCGGGCCGTCGAGCGCGGCAAGAGCCATCGCGGGCGGCATCGCCGGCCCGCCGAGCGGATCGCTGGTCTGCGCCAGCAGGCTCATCGCCATCACCTGCTCGTCGTTGAGCCGGTCGGAGCGGTCCATCGGCACGAACCATTGCGGGGTGCAGCGGAAGATTACCTTCGCCTTGGACCGCCAAGAATGCGGATAGCTGTGCTTGAAATCATCGCTCGCCGCGAGCAGCGCACCTGCGTCGCGCAAGTCCGAACAGATAGGTCCGTCGGAAGCGACGAACTTCTTGTTGATGACGCTGCCCTGCCCGCCCAGCCACAGCCAGTCGTCGCGGTACATGCCCCCCGCATCGACCGCGAACACCGGATCGATGCCGTTCGCCTTGCATAGCTCGAAATCGTCCTCGCCGTGGTCGGGCGCCATATGGACGAGCCCAGTGCCGGCATCGGTCGTGACGAAATCTCCGGGCAAAAACGGGCGCGGCTTGGCGAAGAACCCGCCGAGATGGTGCATTGGGTGGCGCGCGATGGCGCCTTCCAATTGAGCACCCACGAACATGCCATTCAACGAGCCGAGAGAAGCGGCGCGCTTACCGGCTTCGACTCCAATCGAAGGCATTGCGCCAATTCGATTTAAGAATGCGGCATTTAATGAACGCGCAACTAGGAATTTGCGACCTGCAAACGGGCCATGCTCGGCAGTGAACAGGTCGTAATCGATCTCCGGACCATAGCTTAGCGCCTGGTTGACCGGGATCGTCCACGGCGTCGTCGTCCAGATCACCGCGTGCGCGCCGACCAGTTCGGGTGCGTTGGGCGCCTCCATGATCTCGAACGCCACGTCGATCTGCGTCGAGACGATGTCCTCATATTCGACCTCGGCCTCGGCCAGCGCGGTCTTTTCCACGGGCGACCACATCACCGGCTTGGCGCCGCGATAGAGCTGGTCGCTCTCGGCGAACTTCATCAATTCCGAAACGATTGTCGCCTCGGCCTCGAAATCCATCGTTAGATACGGGTGATCCCAATCGGCCATGATGCCGAGCCGCTTCAATTGCTCGCGCTGCACGTCGACCCATTTCTGCGCATACGCCCGGCATTCCGCCCGGAACTCGACCGGATCGACCTGATCCTTGTCGAGCTTCTTCTTGCGATATTCCTCCTCGACCTTCCATTCGATCGGCAGGCCGTGGCAATCCCAGCCCGGCACGTATGGCGCGTCCTTGCCGAGCAGATTCTGCGTGCGGCACACCATGTCCTTGAGGATATGGTTGAGCGCGTGGCCGATATGCATGTCGCCGTTCGCGTAGGGCGGGCCGTCGTGCAGAATGAACTTCTCGCGGCCCTTGCGCCGCTCGCGCAGCCGCTCGTACAGCCCGAGCGCCTGCCAGCGCGCGAGGATCGCCGGCTCCTTCTGCGGCAAGCCCGCTTTCATCGGAAAATCGGTCTTCGGCAGGAAGACGGTGTCGCGGTAATCCACGGTGTCGGGGGGAGTGGCGTCGGTCATAAGCCCGCGCGCCTTAGCCGAGGCCGGCCCGCCTTGGGAAGCGTCACCAGTTCCAGACCATCCCGGTTTCGCCGAAGGGCTTCGGTTCCCTCGGCGGGATGGTGGCGTCGTTGAGTTCGCATTGCCAGAAGCCGACGTCGATCCATCGCCCCGCCTTGTACCCCGCCTCGCGCAGCACCCCCGTACGGCGAAAGCCGACCGATTCGTGCAGCCGGATCGAATGATCGTTGGGTAACGCGATCACGCCGATCGCGTGAGTGAAGCCCTGCGCGCGCACCGTATCGACCAGCGCGTCGTAGAGCTGGCGCCCGTTGCCGCGCCCGGCGGTGCCCTGGAGCAGATAGACCGAGGTCTCGGTCGTGTATTTATACGCCGGCCGGTCGCGAAACGGGCCGGCATAGGCATAGCCGAGCACCGCGCCTTCCTCGCCCTGGGTCACTACCAGCCAGGGATAGAAACCATCATGCGAGGCCATGCGCTGGCGCATCTGCGCTTCACCCCGCGCCTTGAGCTCGAACGAGACGGTGCCTTGCTCGACATAGGGCTTGTAAATCGCGGCGACCTGCGCGGCATCATCCGGCCGCGCGGGCCGCACAGCAATCACAATCCGAGCTTGGCCAGCAACAGCGCCATCAACGACATGTCGGCATCGGACGGCGCGGCACCGCCCAGGCCGGCGCATTCAAGGCAGCGCGCCTGGATCGCCGCGCCGGTGCCGATCCGTTTCACGTCGCCGAGCGCCTGGGCAAACATCGCCCGGCGCTCCATCGCGACGCGGGTGAAGGCGTCGCCGGCGGTCGCCGTGTCATCGTCGTCGCTGCGCGCGATCTGCTCGACCAACTTGGCCCAGCGCGACGGCTTCTTCTCGAGATATTCGGCATGGACGTCCGCCGGCTTCAATCCGGCGCGTTTCGCCGCCTCGGCGACCGCGTCGTCGAGGCCGCCGAAGCGATCGACGAGTCCGAGCTGGTGCGCCGTGCCACCGTCCCACACCCGGCCCTGGCCGATCTCGTCCACGCGCGCGATCGGCAGATTACGCGCCTTGGAGACGCGGGTGAGGAACTCGCGGTATCCATTCTCGATGCCCGACTGGAACACCGCGTCGGTCGCCGCATTGGTGCCGCCATAGATGTCCGGCTGGCCCGAAAGAGGCGTGGTTTTTACGCCGTCGGTCGTCACGCCAATCTTCTTGAGCGTATTTTCGAACGTTGGGATAATCCCGAAAATACCGATCGATCCGGTGATCGTGGTGGGTTCGGCGAAGATCACGTCGCCGACCGTCGAGACCCAATAGCCGCCCGACGCCGCCACGCTGCCCATCGATACCACCACGGGCAAATGCTGCGCCTTGGCTTCGGCAATCGCGCGGCGCATGTCTTCGGACGCCAGCGCCGAACCGCCCGGCGAATCGACGCGAACGACGAGCGCCTTGAGCTTCTTCTTCGCCAGCCCGTCCAGCACGAGCTTCGACACCGTATCCGACCCGACGCTGCCGCCGGTCGATTTGCCGTCGATGATGTCGCCAGCCACGGTGATCACGCCGATCGCGTCGCCGTTCCGCGGCAACGGATTGGCATCGACATAAGCATCGTACTTGATGGTATTGAACGTGCCCGCTGGCTTGGCGTCGTCATGCCCCGCGATTTCCGCCACGTGCTTGCCGAAATCGAGCCGCGTGCCAAGCTTATCGACGATGCCCGCGTCGAGATTGGCCTTCGCGATGTCGCCCTGCGCCGCCAAGATAACCTTATCGGGCTGGGTCAGGAAATCGGCGAACTTCGCCTTGGGGCGCGCCTTGCCGACCGCCTGCTGCCACTGGTCGAACAATACCTTGTAAAGGACCTGCACCTCTTCCTTCGCCTCGGGCGAAGCCTCTGTCCGCGTGTAGGGCTCGACATAAGATTTGTACTTGCCGACCCGGTACACGTGCGCGTTGATGCCGAGCTTGTCGATCAGGCCCTTATAGTAAAGCTGATTGCCTCCCGGCCCCATGAAGACGGTGCCGCCCATCGGGCTCATCCACACTTCGCTCGCATTGGCGGCGAGGCGGTATGCGCTGTCGGTATAGGCGGTGGCGAATGCGAGTACCGGCTTTCCGCTGTCGCGCACGCCGCGGATCGCATCGCCAACCTCATTGAGGGCCGCCGGATAACCGCCACCGAACGCATCGAGATCGAGCACCACGGCCTTCACCTTGGTGTCGCCCTTGGCCTTGTCGAGCGCGCGCACCAGATCGCGCAGCCGATATTGATGCGCCGGCGCGCGCCCGCCAAGCGCGGCCAGCGCGCTCGATTGCTCGGGCTGTTCGACGATTTGGCCGTCGAGCTTGAGCAGCAGCGCCCCGTCCGTGATCGATCCCGCCTTCGAGCTCGAGGAAAGCGCGCCGAACAGCAGGCCGAAGAACAAGAGCATGGCGACAAGAACGAGACCGTCCTTGATACCGACCAGGATCTTCCAGGCGCCTCGAACGAGTTTCACGTGACAGTACCTTTGCGACGGATGCGATTTCGCGCTTCTCGCTAAAGCATGGCGGGGCGCGAGTAAACGTCCGTATTATACGGGCAATACAGATCGCGGTGGCACTTCGGTCGCCAGTCTCTATAGCGCCACCATGGCTTATCACGCCGCCCCGAGCCCGCTAACCGAAGCGCCCGCGCCGACGCACCGCGCCGAACTGCGCGCGCTCGGGCGGCTCGCCGCGCCGCTGGTCGGCGCCAATTTGCTGCAGATGGCGGTGTACGCGATCGACGTCGTGTTCGTCGCCCGGCTCAGCACGGTCGAGTTTGCCGCCTCGACCCTCGGCGTGTTCCTCTATTCGCTGACGCTCTGGGCGTTGATGGGGCTGACCGCCGCCTGCGCGCCGCTGATCGCCGCCGAGATCGGGCGCCATCGTCATGCCGTGCGCGAGGTGCGGCGCACGTTCCGCATGGGCATGTGGCTCGCGGCCATCGCCGCGCTGAGCGTGATGGCGTTGCTCGCGAACGGCGAATCGCTCCTTCGGCTTGCCGGACAGCAGCCCGATGTCGCGCGACGTGCCGGCGTCTTTCTCGACATCCTGCTGTTCGCCACGATCCCGGCGACGCTCGCCAGCGTGATGCGCACTGTCGCAGCGGCGCTCGGGCGGCCTGGCTGGGCGCTCGCGGTTACCGCGATGGCGGTCGGCAGCGGCGCGCTCGGCAACTGGCTGCTGGTATTCGGCCATGCCGGCTTTCCGGCGCTCGGGTTGGAAGGGTCGGCCATCGCCAGTGTCGTCACCACCACGCTCATGGCGCTGGCCTATGCCGCGATCCTCGTCCTCGATCCGAAACTGCGCCGTTACCGCCTGTTCGGGCGATGGTGGCGGCCCGAATGGTCGCGGCTGGGCGATGTTGTTCGATTGGGCGCGCCGATCGCGCTGACCTTCATCCTGGAAGGCTCGCTGTTCGGTGGCGCAGCGATCCTGATGGGGCTGATCGGCGTGACCGAGGTCGCGGCCCATGCGGTCGCGCTAAACATCGCGGCCATCACGTTTCAAGTGCCGCTGGGCGTCTCCCAAGCCGCCACGATCCGCGTCGGCATGGCGTACGGCGCGCGCGACCCGGGCTGGATCGCGCGCGCGGGACAGACCGCGCTCGCTCTCGGGATCGGTTTCATGGCCGTCACCGCGCTGCTCATCTGGACCCTGCCCCGGCTCTTCGTCGGCATCTATCTCGACCTGGCCGATCCGCGCAACGCCGCGGTCGTCGCGCTTGCCTTACGGTTCCTCGCCGTCGCCGCCATATTCCAGCTGGTCGATGGCGCGCAGGCGGTCGCGGCGGGCGTGCTGCGCGGGCTTCAGGATACGCGCGTGCCCATGCTCATCGCCGGGTTCGGTTATTGGATCGCGGGGTTCGGCACCGCGATCCTGCTCGGCTTCTGGGCGCATTGGGGTGGGGTCGGCATCTGGATCGGCCTCGCGGTCGGGCTGCTGGTCGTGTCGATGCTGCTGCTGTGGCGCTGGCGGGCGCGTGCCCGGCTCGGGTTGCTGCCTGCGCTCTAAAGCGTCAGCCTCCATTCCACCGATAGCCGCCAATCGTCGGCATACCCCGGATAAGGATCGTCGATCGACCGCGCGGCCTCCAACCCAAGCTCGGCCTTTTCCTTGTACCGCGCCCGAAATCCGACACCAGCCGAGGCCAGATCGTAATGCGCGGCCGGTTGCGCGCCCCGCGCCCGCACCGCCACCGCGCCGCGATCGACGAAGGTGTACACCTCGCTCTGGCCGAAGCCACCGCGCTTCACCGGCCGATACGCCAGTTCCGCCAACCCGCCCGCACCGGCGTCGCCCGTCAGCAGCGCGGTATCAAACGCCCGGCCGATCGCTTCCCCGCCGATCGAAAACCGTTCCGCGGCGGGCAGCCGGTCGCGCGTATATTGCCCGCTGGCCGACAGGCGCAGCACCGCGCGCTTGCCGATCGCCTGTGCCGCGCTTGCCGCCAGCGTTCCCTTCAGAAAGCCGCGCTCGGCGCTCGGCGCTGTGACACGCGCACCCAGGATGTCGAGCCCGTGCGACACCGACCCATTGATCGACAGCGACCGTCGCTCATAACCCATCGTCCAGCCCGCGGCCGCGCGCAGCGCGCGCGTCCGCTCGGTCGCGACGAGGTTGCCGAACAACGCATTGTCGCTGTTCAGCCCGTCGATGCCGAGCGTCACGTCGCCGCTATGGTGGAAATCGCGCAGCCAGGGATATGCCAGCGTCAGCCCGGCCAGCTTGGCGCGGCCGATGATATCGTACCCTTTCGGCCGGGTCTCCAGATAGCCGGCGTTGCCGGTCACGTTCAGGCCGCTCGCGCCGATCGGCAGCATGTAGGCGCCGCTTGCATAGCGATATCGTCGAAGGTCGCTTGCCGCGCTTGCCGCCAGACTCAATTGGTCGCCGTCGGTCGCCAGACCGTAGAAATCCGCTTTGGCATCGAACTGGCCTTGACCGAGCAGATCGACGCCGCGATTGCTGAACCCGACGGAGAATTTGTGGTGCCGGCGCTTGGGCGTGACAGTCATCGCGAGCGCGCCCGTCGATTGTGGATCGTCGAGGCCGATGTCGAACGTCACGCCCGGGATTGCCCGCATCAATATGACCTGTCGTTCGAAGGTCGCGCGGGTCAGCGGCGCTTCCGCCAACAGCGGTGCCATCCTCGCGCGTAGCTGGGGCCAGGCAGCGGCGTCGCCCTTGATCGCCGCGTGCTCGATGCGACCTTCGACCAGATGCACGACGACCACGCCGCCGGCGAAATCCTGCTCGGGAATGGCGATCGTATAGAGCGCGACACGGCTATGCCCATAAGCCGCCGATAGCGCGGCGGCGAGTTGCTGCAGCGTCGCGCTGTCCGCCGTCTGACCCAGAAACCGCCGCGCGGCGTCCGCGACCGAGCGCGGTGCTTTCGCCCCGTCGAAGCGGATACCGGCGATGGCGATCGTGGCGCCGCCTGTCGTTACATGGGTGGCCGCCTTCGGCGTCGCCGCACCCGACGCGACCGGCGCCTGTGGCGCGCGGTCCACGCGAGCGCGATCGACGATGGTCGCCCCCGGCACGGTCTGCGCCACAGCGGCCAGCATCAAGACCGAGATCATCGCAATTCCCCCTTTCGGAAAAACGAGGCGACGGACCGCGGGCGGGACTGCGCCCGCGATCCATCGCGCTCAGTGCTTGCCCAGCAGGCCGCCGAGGCCAGTGGCTCCTCCGGCGCTGGCATTGACGTTGCCCGGCGTCACGCTGACGCCCAGCGCACCGGTCGCGCCACCAACGACGCTACCGACGAGGCCGGTCGTCCCGGTCGTTCCGGTAAGGCCGCCGGTCACGCCGTTGACCACGCCGCCAATCCCGCCAGTCGCGCCGCCGCCACCGACACCGCCAACCGCGCCCGTCACGCCGCCCACGGCACCGTTCACGGCCCCGACTGGTCCGCCAGTGCCGCCGCCGAGCAGCGGCGCGCCACCGACAGTGACCGGCGCTGCGCCGTTCCCGAGGTTTACCGCCGCAAGGCTGCCCGTCGCGGGTGTCGTCGATGCGACGCCGACGCCGAGCAACGCAGAACCCGGCGCGGCGCCGACCACGGTCTTCGATCCGAGATCGATCGACACGAGCTCGCCAAGTTTGCCGCCGGCACGATTGAGGATCAGCGACTGGCCGCTACCCAAATCGACCAGCGTTTGGCCCGTCTTGCGAAGCACCGCGGTTACCGTGCCGGTAACAGGCGTCGCCGCGGGCGCCACGCCGTTGACCAATCCGGCGAGCTGATTGTGCTTGTTGGCAAGTCCGATCACCGTATTGCCGGCGGTGACAAGCACCGTGCCGCCAAGCGTACCAAAGCCGCCAGACGAACTGCTGCTTGACGAAGATCCTCCCCCTGACGAACTGCTTCCGCCGGACGAACTACTGCTCGACGAACTGCCGCCCGACGATCCGCCGCCACTCGATGAAGAACCGCCACCGCTTGAACCGCCGCCAGATCCGGTTCCACCCGAACTGTCGCCGCCGCTGCTGGAGCTTCCTAGATCGCCAACCGACGCGACCCTGTAAGATCCGGAACTTTCGCACGCCGACAATGCCAGCGCCGCTCCCGAGAGAAACAACATACTTAGTTTTGCAGAATACACACCATTCAACATGACGCATCTCCTTGAACGATCGGCAAAATCGCCAGTGGCAAGTAAATGTGCGGTTTGATTAAACGGTTCCGGTCGAGAATAGTGTACTTTGCTTTAACTATTGTCTTCGGCGCGACTACTTTGTTTTTTCTACGAAGAATTAGATCGAATATGGATGTATCGACATCCAATCCGGACATACCGTCGCGAGGGCGCGCCAAACATGCGGCTATCCGCCCGCAAAATTCGTCGCCGGCGCGGTTGACGCGCCGGGTGCGGCACCACATATGCGCCTTGCTGGCACTCGCGGTGCGTGAGTGCTAACACGACATCTATCACAGAGCAGAAGGGCAATACGCAATGAACTTTCGTCCGTTGCACGACCGCGTCCTCGTCCGCCGTATCGAGGCCGACGAAAAGACCGCGGGTGGGATCATCATCCTCGACACCGCTAAGGAAAAGCCGCAGGAGGGCGAAGTCGTCGCCGCCGGCACCGGCGCCCGCAACGAAGCGGGGGAAATTCACCCGCTCGAAGTCAAGGCCGGCGACAAGGTGCTGTTCGGCAAATGGTCGGGCACCGAGGTCAAGGTGAACGGTGAAGACCTGCTGATCATGAAGGAAAGCGACATTCTCGGCATCGTTGCCTGAAAATTCGCTTCCGCGACAACTTCATAAACTTCCAGATTTGAAAGGTCAGCCAACATGGCAGCCAAGGACGTGAAATTCAGCCGCGACGCGCGCGAGCGTATCCTGCGCGGCGTCGATATCCTCGCCGACGCGGTGAAGGTAACGTTGGGCCCCAAGGGCCGCAACGTCGTCATCGACAAGAGCTACGGCGCGCCGCGCATCACCAAGGACGGCGTCACCGTCGCCAAGGAAATCGAGCTCAAGGACAAGTTCGAGAACATGGGCGCGCAAATGTTGCGTGAAGTCGCCTCGAAGACCAACGACAATGCCGGTGACGGCACCACCACCGCGACCGTGCTCGCCCAGGCGATCGTGCGCGAGGGCATGAAGTCGGTCTCCGCCGGCATGAACCCGATGGACCTGAAGCGCGGCATCGATCTGGCCGTGACCCGCGTCGTCGAGGATCTTAAGTCGCGCTCGAAGCCTGTCTCGGGTTCGAACGAGATCGCTCAGGTCGGCATCATCTCGGCCAATGGCGACACCGTCGTCGGCGAGAAGATCGCCGAGGCGATGGAGAAGGTCGGCAAGGAAGGCGTGATCACCGTCGAGGAAGCGAAGGGTCTCGAATTCGAGCTCGACGTGGTCGAGGGCATGCAGTTCGACCGCGGCTATCTGAGCCCGTACTTCATCACCAACCCCGAGAAGATGACGGTCGAGCTTCAGGATCCCTATATCCTGATCCACGAGAAGAAGCTGTCGAACCTGCAGGCGATGCTCCCGATCCTGGAAGCCGTCGTCCAGTCGGGTCGTCCGCTGCTGATCATCGCCGAGGACATCGAGGGTGAGGCGCTCGCCACGCTCGTAGTGAACAAGCTGCGCGGCGGCCTGAAGGTCGCGGCCGTCAAGGCGCCGGGCTTCGGTGATCGCCGCAAGGCGATGCTCGAGGACATTGCCGTCCTGACCAAGGGTGAGATGATCTCGGAAGACCTCGGCATCAAGCTCGAGAACGTCACCGTGGGCATGCTCGGCACCGCCAAGCGCGTCTCGATCGACAAGGACAACACCACCATCGTCGATGGCGCCGGTGATGCCGATGCGATCAAGGGCCGCACCGAGGCGATCCGTCAGCAGATCGAGAACACCACCAGCGATTACGACCGCGAGAAGCTCCAGGAGCGTCTCGCCAAGCTCGCCGGCGGCGTGGCCGTGATCAAGGTCGGTGGCGCATCCGAGGTCGAGGTGAAGGAGCGCAAGGACCGCGTCGATGACGCGCTACACGCAACTCGCGCCGCGGTCGAGGAAGGCATCGTCCCCGGTGGCGGCACCGCTCTGCTCTACGCCACCAAGGCGCTCGAAGGCATGAACGGCGCGAATGACGACCAGACGCGCGGCATCGACATCGTCCGCAAGTCGCTGACGACGCTGGTCCGCCAGATCGCGCAGAATGCCGGGCATGACGGTGCGGTGGTCTCGGGCAAGCTGCTTGAGGGTAACGACCCGACGCAGGGCTTCAACGCGCAGACCGAGAAGTACGAGAACCTGGTCGAGTCGGGCGTCATCGATCCGACCAAGGTCGTTCGCACCGCGCTGCAGAACGCGGCTTCGGTCGCCGGCCTGCTCATCACCACCGAAGCGGCGGTGAGCGAGCTGCCGGAAGACAAGCCCGCCATGCCCATGGGCGGCGGCGGTGGCGGCATGGGCGGCATGGGCGGTATGGACTTCTGATCCGAACGCGGCCTGGGTTAAGCCGCGCTTAGCCCAGGACTCGCCTTGGATCGACCGGCGGGCTTCGGCCCCCGGTCAAAGTCTCGACCGGCGTGACAGCGCGGGCTTTGCCCGTGCCCGTCAAGACCACAGATCAGGGGCTGGAGGGTAAACCTCCGGCCCCTTTTCGTTATCGACATATCCAAATCGGAGCATCGCCCGTCTCGTAAAGGCCCGTAACGCCGCCGAAACGGAGCCGCTTCGATTCACCATCTTCGATAGCGGCCATCAAAAGCCCCCTGCCCGGCGGACAATCGCCTGGGCACAGGGGATCGAGCGGTGACATCGAGCGTCGGACTTCATGAACTGATCGGCTCGGTCGCGGGGGCGATCGTCGATGCGCAGGGCATCGTCGAGCGACATTATCTCGATCTGCTTGGCCGCTATTTCGACGCCGAGGGTCGTCCGATCAGCCTGGGGATAAAGGTGCCGAGCACCGCCGCTGCGGCTGGCGCGAACGACCATATCCAGCTTGCCATCCCGCTCCTGTCGCTGGTGGAAAGCCGCTTGCTCGCGATCAAGGAAATGAAGATCGCGCTCGATGTCGAATTGGGCGACATCGCCGATACCCCCGCTCCCGCCGTGCCCGGCCACCTCGGCGCGCCGCTCGACGTTCCGGCGATCGCCGCGCCCGCTGGGCCGCAAGCGGATGCGGCGCCGATCGCCCAGCCCAATACCGCGCCGCCGGCGAAGATGCTCACCGTCGGCGTCGGCAGTCGCGGCGATTCGGGCGGACCGATGGCGAAACTGTCCATCACGGTCGAAGCGGCCCAGCCCAGCGAGGGGCTGTGCCGTCTGCTCACCCAACTCAACAAAGTCGTTTGAAAGAGGAGACGATAAATGCCGATCAATATGGGAGATCAGTTCCGCGGGTTGCCGATGGGAGACCTTATCGGTGGCCCGCTGATGGCCGCGTGTGATGCGCAGGTGCGCCTCGCCAACGCGACCGCGACCTTCATTCAGCAAGTCGGCTTCATGCCAAAGGCGACCGCCGCCAAGGACGATCAGGGAAACCCGATCTTCGACCCGACACAGTTCGACGTGCGCACCGTGGGCTTTCGCTTCAATCGTCCGCAGGCCGGCGCGCAGGCGGACGCCAACGGTGTCGTGCCGACCGAGACGGTCGAGCTTGACGTGCCATTGCTGGCGATCGTCAAGGTGCCGGCGCTGGGCATCGACACGGTCGACATCACCTTCGACATGGAGGTCAAGAATACCGAGAGCCAGACCGAGACCGAGGACAAGAAGGGCTCGTTCTCGGCCGATGCGAGCGTCGGCTGGGGGCCGTTCAGCCTCAAGGTCCATGTCGAGGGGTCGGTCGCCACCCATAAGGAAAATACGCGATCGACCGACCAGACCGCCAAATATCACGTCGAGGTCCGCGCGATCGACAAGGGCATGCCCGAAGGCCTGGCACGCGTGCTCGACATGATGAACACCGCGATCGCGCCCAAAACGATCACCCCGGCAGCACCGGCCCAGCCGGGCGGCGCGCACGATCTCGCCGGCGGCCCCGGCAGCGTGACGCTCGACCATCAGCCGGCGGCAGCATCTGACGTCGCGGATTCGGGTAAATTGACGATCGGGAGCGACACCTTCGTCGTCCAGCGCGAGCCCGCCTTCGCATGAGCACGATGCTCGATCTGTCCGAGATCGGTTTCGTCAAGCGGATCACGATCGGCACCCGTGATCCGCAGGCGGTGCAAAGCCATCAGGAGATCGAGCACGCGGTCAACGTGCTCAACCGCGCACTGTCGGACATTCCACGCGGGCGGATCATCGCCATCGAACGATCCTTCCACGTCTTCACCATCCAGGACAATGTCGTGGTGTTACAGTGGATTTGCTACCATCTCGGCTTCCCGCGGAGGCCGGCATGGCTGACCGAGTGATCCGCGTGCGCGATCTGGCGGAGGCGATGCAGCATGCCGCTGGTCAGGCGGTCGCCGGCGCCCGACCCGCCGACCCCCGCCTTACCGGACTTCACCTCGCTGTACCTTTGTTGAGCCGGACGGCGCCGATCGGCGAGGCGATTTGGGACATGACAATCCGCCAGTCCTCGCCTTGCCGATACGATCCCTTTGCCTGGGCGTGGCGTCGCTGGCGGCGGATGACCGGCTGGAAACCCGGCTCGCTCGCCCTGCGCTGGACGGCGGCGGATATCGCCGTCTCGATCGACGGCCAGCCCGTCGCGCGCCTTTCCTCCCCTCAATTCAGGAGCAAAACCGATGCCGAATAACGCGCCCAAGCACGCCCCGGTGGCTTGCACTCCCAAGGCCCTGCCGCACGAACGCCGGCTAGAAGCCGCCAAGGCCGCGCAGCAGGAAAACCCGCGTAACATGCCGGCGCTCCACGCACTTGCACAACTCGTGCCGGGGTTCGCGCCGACGGCCGATCATATCGCCATCGTCACGCAGAAATATTGGCGGACCAACGGCGTGGTGCTTCCGGTGGGCTTCATGGACAATCCGCCAAACGAACTTCGCGCCCGCATCCTGTCGCACATGAATGCATGGGGAAAAACGGCCAACGTGCTGTTTTCGGAGAGCGATGCCGAGCCGAAGGTACGCATCTCGCGCGGTAGCGGCGGTTATTGGTCGTACCTGGGCACCGACATCCTGCTGATCGACCCCACCCAGCAGACGATGAACCTCGAGGGGTTCACGATGGATACGCCGGACAGCGAATTCTACCGCGTCGTTCGCCACGAAACCGGACATACGCTCGGATGTCCGCACGAACACATGCGCGCCGACCTCGTCGCGCTGATCGACCCCGACAAGGCCATCGCTTATTTCGGGGCGACGCAGGGCTGGACGCCGGACGAGGTGCGACAACAGGTGCTCACCCCGCTCGACCCCTCGACGCTCACCGCGACCGGGCCGGCCGACGAGAAATCTATCATGTGCTACCAGATCCCGGGCGAGCTGACGCACAACGGCCAGCCGATAATCGGCGGGTCGGACATCGACGCCAGCGATTATGCCTTCATGGGCAAGATCTATCCCAAGCCGCCCACCTCTTCCTTCGCACCTGCCGCGCCGCATCAGGGCGCGGTCGATTCCGACGACCATCATCAGCACGATGATGCCGCGTCACATCTCGCCACGCACCATCACGACCATCGCAGCCACGCCGGCTGCATCGAGATAGACCTGCCGCGCGGCCATCGCCTGCTCGTTCACCCCGATGTCAGCGAGCAGCAATTGCGGCGCGCGCTGGCTGCTGTCGATGGGTGACCGCCTCACCTCCGGACAGCACGCGCGACGATCGACCTCTCAGTCCCGCTTCATCGCCTCGATCAGTTTCTTTACCTCCTGGCTCCGTCCCCGCGGCAGGATCAAGACGTCGTTGCCGCTCGCCACGACGATGAGATCGCGGATGCCCACCGCCGCGATGCGCAGCCCGTCGCTGCGGATCAGGCAATTCTCGCTGTCGATCAGCACCGTCTCACCCTGACAGGCGTTGCCCTGCCCGTCGCGGCTGCTGATGGCGTGGAGAGCATCCCAGCTGCCCAGGTCGCTCCAGCCCATATCGACCGGCACGACCGCTACTCGGTCGGCCTTCTCCATCACCGCATAATCGATCGATTCGGAGGGTGACGAGGCGAAGGCGGCGGCGTTCGGATGAATTCGCTGACCCTCGTGCGACGCCATGTCCATTGCCTGATGGCAGGCGACGAGCATTTGCGGCTGATGGCTGGCCAGCGCCTCGAGATAGGTGTCGGCGCGAAATAGAAAGATGCCGCCATTCCAGGCGTGGTCACTTGCCGCGAACATCGCCTCGGCACGGTCCTGAGGGGGCTTCTCGACGAAACTTACGACACGGTGGACGCCGCCGGCAATCTCATCGCCGATATGGATCCAGCCGTACCCCGTCTCCGGCGCGTCGGGGGCGATGCCGAAGGTAACCAGCCAGCCATCCTCGACCAGCGGAAGCGCGGCGTGGATCGCGGCGTGGAAGGCGGGCACATCGGCGATGACGTGATCGGACGGCATGACCAGAAGCGGTGACTTGCCACTGCCGGCGGCGATTGCCGCGAGCGCAATCGCGGGAGCCGTGTTACGCGCCACCGGCTCGAGGATCAGCGCCTGCGCGGCCGCCGCGACCTTATGCAACTGTGCCTCCACCATTTCGGCATGGCGCGCATTGGCGACGATGATCGGCGCCGCAAAATTCTCGCCTGCCGTGCGCCGCGCGGTAAGCTGGAGCATCGTCTCTTCCGCGGTCAGCGCCAGCATCTGCTTGGGCGTCTCGGGGGTCGACATCGGCCACAGCCGCGTACCCGATCCGCCGGATAGGATGACGGGAATGATCGGCTCGGCGGACGACATGTGAGAAACTCCTGTTGCGATGATGTCCTACGCGTCGCGGGACGGGTTTGAAACTGTCGTGGATCAAGCGGGGTCCCGCCATTCAGGGTTTGTTTGTCAATTTCTGCGACAGCGAGGCAGACGTGTCGGGATCGTTTACACCTGGGGCCGATAAGGGCTGACACCATGATTCGGTTGTTCAAGCATTACATCCCCAACGCCGTGCTCCTGCTCGGCTTGTTCGATATCGTCCTGTTGCTGACCGCCGGCGAACTCGGCTGGACGATGCGCGCGGGGCAGATCGGCATGGCCGTTCCGCCGATCGCGACGCGCATTCCACAATTGGTCACCTTCGCCCTCAGTTTGATGACGGCGATGATGGCGGTGGGGGTGTATAGCGCCGGATCGCTGCAATCGATGCGGGTAGCAGCGGCCCGGCTGCTGGTTGCGATCTCGCTCGGCGTGATTGTCCAGGCGGTGATCTTTTTTGCGGTCCCCAGCCTCGCCTTCTGGCGCTCGAACCTGCTCTTTTCAATGGGTTTCGCGGTCGCTTTGCTGTTCGCGCTACGCATTATGCTCGGCAAATTGCTTGGCGGGCAGGTGTTCAAACGCCGGATCGTGGTGCTTGGCGCCGGGGCTCGCGCCGCGCGGCTGAAGGCGCTGTCGCAGCAACGGGGATCGGCGTTCGTCGTCGTCGGCTACGTTTCGATGAGCGAACCGGCACGCGTCATCCCCGAAGCGATCGCCCGGGACGCGATCTATAGCCTTGCCGATCATGTCGTGCTGCTCAACGCGTCCGAGGTTGTGCTTGCCCTAGAGGAGCGCCGTAACGCCCTGCCCTTGAAGGACTTGCTGCGGATCAAGACCACCGGCGTCCACGTCAACGAGATTTCCACCTTCCTCGAGCGCGAAACCGGTCGCGTCGATCTCGCCAGCGTCAATCCGAGCTGGCTGATCTTTTCCGACGGCTTTTCATCCGGGCGAATGCTGTCGAGCGCGTTCAAACGCTTGTTCGACATTGCCGCGAGCGCGTTGCTTCTCGGCCTCACGCTGCCGCTGATCCTCGTCACCGCGCTTGCCGTCAAGCTCGAGAGCAAGGGACCCGCCTTCTACCGCCAGCGCCGCGTCGGCCTGTACGGCGTCGGCTTCGACTGCATCAAATTGCGCTCGATGCGCCAAGATGCCGAGATCGCCGGGAAAGCGGTATGGGCGGAGAAGGACGATCCACGCATCACCCGCATTGGCCGCTTCATTCGCAAGACGCGGATCGACGAGCTGCCGCAGACATGGTCGGTGCTGAAGGGCGAGATGAGCTTCGTCGGTCCTCGCCCCGAGCGGCCGCAATTCGTCGAGGATCTCGAGCAGCAGATCAATTATTATGCCGAACGCCATATGGTGAAGCCAGGCATCACCGGCTGGGCGCAAATCAATTATCCGTACGGCGCGTCAATCGAGGATTCGCGGCAGAAGCTCGAATACGATCTCTATTACGCCAAGAATTATTCGCCATTCCTCGACTTGCTGATCCTGCTTCAGACGATCCGCGTCGTGCTTTGGCCCGAAGGCGCGCGCTGAGCGGATGCCGGTGACGTTGATCTTATGGAGCCACGCGCTCGCCGCCCTGCTCTTTGCCGGCGTGGCGATGACCCGGTGGCGAGACGCGACGTCGGCATTGCCCAAGGTCACCTTCGTCGTCGCGCTGGCGCTCACGTCGCTTTGGGCGCTCGCGGTGGCTGGTATCGACGCTCGGGCGGT
>JBDSKT010000257.1:0-6326 GCA_039916765.1 Sphingomonas sp. | reverse complement strand
ACCAGCTGGCGCGCGGCGGGGCGATCGTCGAGCCCCTCGAACAGCGTGCCCATCCACGCCGGCACCGCCGTGCCGCACATCGCCGACATGCGCTGCACGCTGGCGAAGTTCATCACCGGCATGATCCCAGGCACGATCTCGGCATTAATTCCCGCCGCGGCGACCGAGTCACGGTAGCGAAAGAACGTCTCCGCCTCATGGAAGAATTGCGTGATCGCGCGGGTCGCCCCGGCGTCGAGCTTGCGCTTGAGATTGTCGAGATCGGCCGCCGCGTCGAGCGAGTCCGGGTGGCATTCGGGATAGGCCGCGACCGAAATCTCGAACGGGTGCAGCTTGCGCAGTCCCGCAACCAGCGCCGCCGCATTCTCATACCCGCCGGCAGGCGAGGTGAACTTCGCACCCGCGACTGGCGGATCGCCGCGGAGCGCGACGATGTGCCGCACCCCCGCCGCCCAATAATCGTTCGCAACCGCATCGATCTCCGCGCGCGTCGCCTCGACGCAGGTCAGGTGTGCCGCCGCCGGGATATCCGTCTCGCGCGCGATCCGCGCCACCGTCGCGTGGGTGCGCTCGCGCGTCGTGCCGCCCGCGCCGTACGTCACCGAAATGAAGCGCGGGCCGAGCGGCGACAAGGTCTGCACCGATTCCCACAGCGTTTCTTCCATCTTCTCGGTCTTGGGCGGGAAGAATTCGAAGCTGACCTGCGCGTCACCCGCAAGGTCCGCAAACATCGGCGTCGCGAGCGCACGGCGCGCTTCGGGCATGCTTTCGACCGATACCATCACGCCGCCTTCACCTGTTCCACCCCGCGTACGCCTTTGCGCGCGAGCCACAATTTCACCGTCAGCTCGCCTCCCTCGAGCGTCTCGGTGCGTGCCGGGACCAGTCCGGCGGCGGCGAACCACGCCGCGATCTGCTCGTCGGAGAAGCCGAGCCGGGTGTGCGCGTCGCGTTGGCGCAGCTCCTCGCGGTCATGCGGCGCGAAGTCGGCGATCAGCAGCCGTCCGCCGGGCGCCAGCACGCGCGCCGCCTCGACGATCGCGGCGCCGGGCTGCTGCGCGAAATGGAGCACGTGGTGGATGATCGCCGCGTCCGCCGCGCCGTCGGCGAGCGGCAGCGCATAGAGGTCGGCCTGGCGCAGCTCGGTATTGGCGAGCCCCCGCTCGCTCAATTTGGCACGCGCGAGGCGCAGCATTTCGGACGAGCGATCGATCCCCAGCGCCTTGTCGGCGCGGCCCGCGAACAGTTCGAGCATCCGCCCGGTGCCGGTGCCGATATCGATCAGTTGCCCGATCGGCGCCTCTCCCAGCACCGCGTCGATCGCCTGTTCGACCTCGCTCTCGGCGACGTGGAGCGAGCGGATCGCATCCCACTCGCCGGCATTGGCCTCGAACCACTGCGCTGCCGAGGCGGCGCGATCCGCGCGCACGGCCGCGAGCCGCGCCGCATCCGCCACCGCCCAGTGATCCGCCTCGGTCTCGGCCCATTTGTCGAGCGCGGCGAGCACCGGCTCGACCCTCGCTGCGGCGCCAAGCGCGACGAACACCCACGACCCTTCCTTGCGCCGTTCGGCGAGCCCGGCGTCGCACAGGATCTTGACGTGGCGGCTGACCCGCGGCTGGCTCTGCCCGAGCACCTGCGCCAGTTCGCCGACCGACAGCTCCATCGATCGCAACAGCGCGAGGATGCGCAGCCGCGTCGAATCGGCCAGGGCGCGAAAGATGTCGAGCGCGATCGTCATGCGTCTATCCTTAGTCGCATCACCATATAAAGATATCTTTATATGCGGTCAACAAAGGGCGATGCGCGGCACCTTCGCCAACATCCGCCGCGCTGCGACGGACCCGAAGCCGATTGCGCGCGTTGGGCCGCCACGATAGCGTCCGCGACGCCACGCCACAGGAGACCTCACGATGCGCAAGACCCTGATCCTCGCCGCCGGCACCGCAGCGCTGGCGCTCGCCGCCTGCAGCCCCAAGGCACAGAACGAAACCGCCGAGGCCGCCGACACCGTCGCCGCCGACGCAAACGCGACGATGCAGCAGGCGACCAACGATACCGAAGCCGCCGCCGACCGCGCGTTCGGATCGGCCGAGGCGACGATGGACAATGCGAGCGCCAAGATCGACAACGCCTCCGCCAGGATCGACAACGCGACCGCTACCGCCAAGCACAAGAGCGCCGAGGCGCTGAAGGATGCCGGCAACGCGATCGAGGAATAGTCCGTGCGTCCGACGATCCTTGCGCTCGTTCCGCTCGCGCTGCTAGCGGCCTGCCACCGCGGCGACCCCTCGCCCGGCGCGACCACGGCGAGCGAGGATCGCGCGCTGAACGACGCCGCCGCGATGCTCGACGCCAACAGTATGGAGGTCAACGCGGTCGATCTGAATGCAGCCGACAATGCCGGCGACACCGATGACGACGGAGACAACAGCCAGTGACCCAGCTTCGCCGCCTCGGCGCGACCGATCTCCACATCGCCCCGCTGGTGCTCGGCGGCAATGTCTTCGGTTGGACGGCGGACAAGGATGCGAGCTTCGCCGTGCTCGACGCGTTCGTCGCCGGTGGCGGGACCATGATCGACACCGCGGACGTCTATTCTGCATGGGTGCCGGGCCACCGGGGCGGCGAGTCCGAGAGCATAATCGGTGCGTGGCTGAAGGCGTCGGGCAAGCGCGACCGGGTGCTGATCGCGACCAAGGTCGGCATGCTTCCGGGAGAAGGCGGGGAAAAGCTCGCTCCGGCGCGCATCACGGCGGCTTGCGAGGCGTCGCTGACGCGGCTCGGCACCGACCGCATCGACCTGTACTTCGCGCATCAGGACGACGAGGCGACCCCGCAGGACGCCGTGCTCGAGGCATTCGCCAAGCTGGTCGAGGCGGGCAAGGTGCGCGTGATCGGCGCATCCAACTTCCACGCCGCTCGATTGAAGTCCGCCAACGACGCCGCGCGGGCACGCGGCCTACCTCATTACCAGGCGCTGCAGCCCGAATATAACCTCGTCAGCCGCCACAAGTTCGAAGGCGAGCTGCAGGACTATTGCGTCGAGCACAATATCGGCGTGGTGCCGTATTACGGCCTCGCCTCGGGCTTCCTAACCGGCAAGTACCGCAGCGACGCCGACCTCGGTAAAAGCGTGCGCGGCAACCGCATGACGGCGTTTCTCGAGGGGAGCGGCAAGCCCGTGCTCGCCGCGATGGATGCCGTCGCGGCCGAAACCGGAGCCACGCTCGCGCAAATCGCGCTCGCCTGGCTCGTCGCGCAACCGGCCGTCACCGCACCGATCGCCAGCGCGACCAGCGTGAAACAGATCGAGGAACTGCTCCCGGCGATGGATCTGGTGCTGAGCGCCGATCAGCTGGAACGGCTGACGGACGCCGGCGCTTGAGCCAATCTCCCGGCGAGCTAGCCGCACCGGGTAACAGGAAAACGCCGACCATACCCATCCTCGGCCCCCCAACCGGGAACCGCGCCGTCTTCGTGGCAATCCTGATCGCGGCGCTCCTCATCCGATGCATCCAGTTCGGCAATCCGGTGGTGCAGATCGACGAGCAATTCTACCTGCTCGTCGGCGACCGCATGCTGCACGGCGCGCTGCCCTATGTGCAGTTCTGGGATCGCAAGCCGTTCGGCATCTTCGCGCTCTACGCCGCGATCCGATCGCTCGGCGGCGAAGGCATCCTCGCCTACCAGCTGATCGCCACGCTGTTCGCCGCGACCACCGCCTTCATCGTTTATAGGATCTCACGCCGCGCCGCCGGGATGACCGGGGCGCTGTTCTCGGCACTGATCTATTTGGCGTATCTATCCGTCAATGGCGGCGACGGCGGGCAGGCGCCGGTCTTCTACAATTTGATCGTCGCCGCTGCGGCGTTGATGATCGTGCGATGGACCGAAGTAGCGGACGTGCGCCCTCCAAGCCTCGCCGGTCCGTTCGCCGCGATGCTCTTTTTGGGATTCGCGCTGCAGGTCAAATACACCGTGATTTTCGAGGGCGTGTATTTCGGCCTCTATGTTCTGCATCGCGCCTATCGCGCCGGACGGCCCCCAGCCCAGACACTGTCGTTCGCGCTGATCGCACCGATCCTGGCCGTCCTCCCGACCGTGCTGGTCGGGGCATATTATTGGCACATCGGCCACTTTGCGGAATTCTGGTTCTGCAACTTCCAGTCGGTTTTGCTCAGACCGTCGCCGGGCGCATGGCCGCTGGCGCAGCGGTTGTTGTCGATCGCGCTGCATCTACTCCCGCTGGCCGTGCCCGCTGCGCTGGCGCGTCGACAATGGATGGCAGTCGGGCCGGTCGGCACGTTCGTAATGGGATGGTGCGTCGCATCGATCGTCGGGCTGCTCGCGTTCGGCACCTATTTCGATCATTACTCGCTGCCGCTGGTGCTGCCGCTCGCGGTCGCCGGCGCGCCCATCTACGACGATCTGGCGCGGGGCTTACGCCTCGGCAAGCGCGTGTTGCCGATCGGCATCGTCGTGCTCGCGGCGGGCATGATCTTCGTCGAGGCGAACACGATCGGCCTGCATCGGCACCGCGGCGACGGTAGCGGCGCGCGGCGCATCGCCTCGATCATCCGCCCCCATGCCGCTCGCTGCGCCTTCGTGTTCGCCGGCGACCCGATCCTGTATCACTTGTCGGGCGCGTGCATCCCGACCGCGTATAATTTCCCCACGCTGTTCTCCGAGATGGGCGACAGCGTCACCCTCGGCATCGATTGGCAACGCGCGTTGCGCCGCACGCTCGATAGCAGGCCGGGCTATATCGTGCTGTTCGATCCGCCGCCGAAGGGCGCGGCTAATGCCGTTGCGTGGGCCATGGTGCGCGACGAGGTCCGGCAGCATTATGTGCTGGTCGATCGCGAGCCGCTGGCCTCGCGCACCGATCTGGTCTTCGCGCGGCGCGACCCCTGAAACGTCAGTCCCCCGCGAAGGTCAGCGGCGAAAGCGTCCGCTCGCGGTCGTTGATCGTCAGCGCGCGGCCCGCCGGCGGGATCGATCGCTGCGGGCAGTTTGCTCTCACGCACGCCCGGCAACCCAGCCCCACCGGCATCGCCTCGCCGGCAAGGTCTATGCCGCGCGCGACGACCAGCGTGCCAGCCTGCGCTGCCGCTACTCCCAGGCCCACCGCGAATTCGGCTGGCACCGCACCGTGACGATGCCCCTGTGGCTGCACCGTCCGCGCCATGGTCAACCAGCGAGCGCCGTCTTCCAGCTCGACCAATTGCACCATCAGGCTGCCCGGCCGGTCGAACGCGTGGTGCAGCCGCCATAGCGGGCAGCGCCCCTCGGCTTCGATCAGCGGCGCGTTGCTCGCCCCAGAAAAGCGCTTCGACGCCTGCCCCGCCCGGTCGATCCGGACCATGAAGAACGGCAGGCCGCGCGCGCCGACTCGTTGCAGCGTGGTCAGGCGGTGCGCGACCTGTTCGAACCCCGCGCCGAAGCGCCGCTGGAGCAATTCGATGTCATAGCCGGTCGCCTCGCAGGCGCGCAGGAACCGAGCGTAGGGCATCATCACCGCCGCCGCGAAATAGCTCGCGAGATGCCGCAGATACAGTCGGTCGGCCGCGCGATCGGCAAAGCCAGCGCCGTTCGCCAGCGCCTCGATCTCGCCGCGCGCCTCGATCTGCGCGAGTTGGAACGCCACGGCGAAGGTCCGCGATGCGGGATCGAGGGTTTCGCTCAATTGCAGTTGACGGGCATGCAGGTCGATCCGGCGCAGCATGTCGGGCAACACATCGACCGGCATCACGCGGATCGCGAGCCCGTGCTTCACGCGCAACCGCTCGACGATCGCGCCGTAAAGGTCCCCCGTGCCGAGCCGCAGTTCGTCCGCCAGCGTCTCGGCCGCCGCGTCGAGATCGGGGAAGTGGCCGCGCCACCGCTCGATTTCGCGCCGTACCTGCGCGACGGCGTCCGGCGCGCCATCGTCGAGCGTGCCGCCCGCGCCCAGCCGGTCGAACGCTCGCGCGAACGCCTCCGCCCCGCCCGGCGCGCCGGCCAGCCACTCCTCCAGCTCGTTGCGGTCGATTTCCAGGTCGGCGAACATCGGGTCGGCCAGACGCCGACGCATCGCGTCCGCGCCGCCGCCCGGCTCGCCCGCCGCCAGCGCGCGTGGGTCGAAGTCGAACCGTTCGGCCAGCCGAACGAGCACCGTCGCCGACAAGGGTCGCTGGTTGCGCTCGACCAGATTGAGGTAGCTCGGCGAGATGGTGAGCACCTCCGCCATCGCGGCCTGGCTCAGCCCCGCCTGCCGCCGCAGGCGTCGCACGGCATGCCCGGCAAAAAGCTTGCGATCGGCCATGTCCTACAACCTTCGGTTC
>JBDSKT010000256.1:0-5115 GCA_039916765.1 Sphingomonas sp. | reverse complement strand
CGTGCTTGCCGACGGATGCCGCGAAGGCCGGATCGAGCTTGAACAAACCGTCGATGAAGCGTGCGCGAAAATCGGCCCAGCGCGGTGCGGGCTTCGCCGGCGCGGCGGGCGCCGTGCTGCTGGCGTTGGTGGTCGGAACGGAGGGAGACGGGGGTGAGCAGCCAGCCAGAACCAACACAGCAACCGCGCACGACAATTTGGCCCGCATCAATCTCTCCGATTCATTCAGCGACCGAATGCTGCCAGATCGCGCCGACGAGCGCCAGCGTCGTGGAACGAGCCGCACGCGCCACCGTCGGGAATACCCCTCGGAGACAATCATGTCCTTCATCGAGGCATGCGACGACACCAACCCTTACCTCGACGATCGCTTAACCCGCGACCTGTCGGCGTTCGTCGGCGACGCGGCGCGCTCGTCGCGGGATCACAAAAGCGGCCCGATCATCCACGGACCGGGCAAGCGCGCACCTATTTTCTCAGCGGGACGATCACTTCGTCGGGATGCGCGACATTCAGATCCTTGCGCACCAGTTCATCGACCATATCCGGATCGGCCTTTTTGGGGTCGAGCAGTTCGACCCGGTTCCGCAGCTCGGCGCGCCGCCGGTCGAGCGAGGCCATCTCGTTCTTGCGCTGCCCCAGCTGGCGCTTGATGTCGCCATAAGCGAGCGCACCGTTGGGGCCAAGGATGGCATAACCGCCAAAGAATACGCCGACGATCAGCAACGCCGCCGGTGCCGCGGCGCGGCGAAGGAGCAGGCGAAAGGACGAATGCTTAACGAGAGCGCGGCGAGCCATTAACCACTCTTCGCGCACCGCGACTCGTGGATCAAGCGGTATTTTCTGGTTGTTGCCGCGGTCGAGCTGGCAGCGCGGCTCAGCTACGCAGAACGCTTCGCCCGGCATAGACCGCCGTGTCGCCCAGTTCCTCCTCGATCCGGATCAGCTGGTTGTATTTCGCCAGCCGGTCGGAGCGCGCGAGGCTGCCGGTCTTGATCTGCCCGCAATTGGTCGCGACCGCGAGATCGGCGATCGTCGCGTCCTCGGTTTCGCCCGAGCGGTGCGACATGACGGCGGTGTAACCCGCGCGATTGGCCATCGACACCGCCGCCAGCGTTTCGGTCAGCGTGCCGATCTGGTTGACCTTGACCAGGATCGAGTTGGCGATGCCCTGGTCGATGCCCTGTTTCAGCCGCTTCGGGTTGGTCACGAACAGATCGTCGCCGACCAGCTGGACCTTGTCGCCAACCCGATCGGTCAGCGCTTTCCAGCCCGCCCAATCATCTTCGGCCATGCCGTCCTCGATCGAGAAGATCGGGTAACGGTGCGTCAGGTCGGCCAGATAATCGGCCATCGCCTCGCTCGACAGGCTCCTGCCCTCGCCCGATATCTCATATGTGCCGCCCTCGTAGAATTCGGTCGCCGCGCAATCGAGCGCGAGCATCACATCGTCGCCGGGCGTGTATCCGGCCTCCTCGATCGAACGCATGATGAAATCGAGCGCCTCGCTGGTGCTCGCGATGTTGGGCGCGAAACCGCCTTCGTCGCCGACGCCGGTCGCCAGCCCCTTCTCATGCAGCGCCTTCTTGAGCGTGTGGAATATCTCTGACCCGCAGCGCACCGCTTCCAAAATCGACGACGCGCCCACCGGCACGATCATAAATTCCTGGAAGTCGATCGGGTTGTCGGCATGTTCTCCGCCGTTGATGATATTCATCATGGGCACCGGCAACACATGCGCCGCGACGCCGCCGACATAGCGGTACAGCGGTTGACCGCGCGCATCGGACGCGGCCTTGGCCACCGCCAGGCTGACCCCCAGCATGGCATTGGCGCCCAGCCGTGCCTTGTTCTCCGTGCCGTCCAGCTCGATCATCGCGCGATCGACGTCCGCCTGATCCTCGGCGTCAACACCGAGCACAGCGTCGGCGATCTCGCCATTGACCGCCTGCACCGCCTGATCGACACCCTTGCCGCCCCAGCGCGTCTTGTCGCCGTCGCGCTTCTCGACCGCTTCGTGCGCTCCGGTCGACGCGCCGGACGGCACCGCTGCGCGCCCGAAGCTGCCGTCCTCGAGCATCACATCGACTTCCACCGTCGGATTGCCACGGCTGTCGAGAATCTGGCGGGCGTGGATGTCGATGATTGCGGTCACGGAACGATCCTTCTAACGGTGACTGGTCGGGGTTGGCGCGAGCCTCTACCGGCTAAGCGTCGCGGCGGCAATTCGCGCCGCGACGGGAACCGGAGTGGGCGCTGGCCGGTTGACCCGGCGACCATTTCCGATCTGAAACGAGGGCATCATGGCCGACACGACTTCCAACACCCCCAAACCAGCGCCCAGCAAAACCCCGGCGACGCCGCGCGCGACTACAGCCAAGCCCGCGGCAGCGGCGCCTCGGGCTGGCGCCGAGCCGGAATCGGCACGCGCATCCAAACCCAAGGCGGCTGCCAAGACCGCGACGGAAAAGGCGCAGGCCACGTTCGCCGATCTGACCGGTACGACAACCCAGTCGCTGAAGGACGGCGCGAGCAAGCTGACCCGCGACGCGGCCGACAAGGCGCGTACCTATGCCGAGGACGGCAAGGCCCGCGCCGGCGGGGTTCTCGACGAGCTTTCACGGATGATGAGCGAGGCGGCCGGAACGGTCGATGAGAAGGTGGGCGCGCAATACGGCCAATATGCCCGCACCGCGGCGGACGCGGTTTCCAATTTCTCGTCCTCGCTCAAGTCGAAGAACGTTGACGACCTGCTCGGCGAGGCGCGAGAGTTCGCCAAGAAGAGCCCGGCGGTCGCCATCGGTACGGCCGCCGCACTTGGTTTCGTCCTCGCCCGGTTGATCAAGTCGGGCTTCGACGCCGACGACCGCGCCTGATCAATCGCCGGCGGGGGCAGATAGATGGACGGAACGCCGCCGCCGGACGACAATAGCCTAGGGCACCTGTTCTCCCGGCTCATCGACGATGCCGAGCAGTTCGTGCGCGCAGAAGTCAGCCTGTACCGCGCGCAGATATTCGCGCGTATCGGTGACGCCAAGGTTGCGATCGTGCTCGGCGGTCTGGCGTTCCTGATCGCGCAATCGTCGATCATCGCCTTGCTGGTCGGGCTGGTGCTGGTGGTGCGCCGCAGCGTCCATTCGGCGGCCGGCGCGACCGCGATCGTCGTCGGCGGGGCACTTCTCGTCGCGGGCATCATGGTCGCGATCGCGGTCGCCAAGGTGAAGAAGATCACCCGGATCAGGGACGGCTTCGAATGAGCGACGTAACATGACGGACATCGAGCCGACCCTCGCCATGGCTGAAAATCATTCGGTCGCGGCCCGCCGGCAACTGGCCGGCACGCTGGTCGAAATCCAGGCGCGCCTTAACCCCAAGGCGCTCGCGCGCGAGGCCGCGCAGGAATTGCGCCAGGCCGGCGAGGAACTCGCGCGCGACGGGATGGAGGCGGTCAAACGCCACCCGCTGACGCTTGCCGGGATTGCGGGTGCCGTAGTCCTGTTCCTGGCGCGACGACCGCTTCGCAGCCTGATTGCCCAGGGGGACGCGGCGGATGCAACCCTGGCACCGTCGCCGCGTTTGCCCACCAGAACTTCTGCCGGAGGAAAGCCGAAATGACCGACCCGCAACCCGCCACAGCGCGGACCCGCACTCGCACGGCGCGCGGCACGATGGAACAAACGTACAAATCGGCCCGCGAAACCGCCGGTAAGGCGCCCGATTCGACGCGTACCGCGACCAACGACGTCACCCAGCGCGCGGTGAGGGGGATAGAGGAAAATCCAGTCGCCGTGCTCGCTGGCGGCCTCGCCGTGGGGCTATTGGCCGGCGCGTTTCTGCCCGGCACCAAGCAGGAGGCAAAGCTGCTCGGCCCGGTGGGCAAGCGGCTGGCCGATACGGCGGGCGGCGCGGTTCAGGCGGCGAAACAGGCCGGCAGCGCGGAGCTCGACACGCTCGGCATCAGCCGCGCCGCGGCAAAGAGCCAGGTCGGCAAGCTCATCGGCGGCGCGTTGCAGGCGCTGGCGAGCGCCGGCGAAGCGGCGGCGAACAGCGCGCAGACGGGCGCGACGGCAAAGAAATAACCGGCGGGACAGGTTCACGGCGGGCGGGTTGGTGGCTAAGGCGTCGCCAAACCTCCTGCTGCGGACCCTATCATGAGCAAACTTCACCTCGTCTTCGGCGGTCGCGTGACCGATCCGCAAACGCTCGACTTCGACGAAAAGACAATCGAGGTCGTCGGCATCTTCCCCAACTATGCGCTGGCGGAAAAGGCGTGGCGCGCCGCGGCGCAACGTACCGTCGATGATGCCGAGATGAAGTTCGTGGTGGTCCATCTCCACCGCTTGCTCGAGCCAGACCTGCTCGCGTCGCCCCGGTCGGACTGACGTCTTCAGGCCTTGCGGTAGCGCCACGCGAGCAAGGGGCGCGCAAGTGCCATGCCGGCGGCCAGGCCGCCGAGCGGATCGAAAAAGGTCACGGAGAATTCGAACCCGTCCATCATCATGAACGCGGCGTCGATCAGGATCCAGATCAGGGCCAGCGCGGCTATTTGCCCGACCCGCCCATAATGGCGCGGCACCGGCAGCGCGCGGGGCACGCCGTACAGCATGAAATACGCGCCCACGATGGCGAACAGCCCCGCATTCGCCCCCATCGTCGGCAAAGGCGATCCCCAGGACAGCAGCAACCGCGCGAGCGCGCCGGCATAGGCCCCTGCGACGAACGTCAATGCCAGCCCGACGGGCCCGACCGAGCGCTCGACAAATCGCCCGGCGATCAGCAGGAAAACGCCGTTGAATACTGCGTTGAACAGGCTCGACAGCAGGAATTGCGACGCCAGGGGCGAGACGATCACCTGGATCGGATCGCTCGCCCACGCGCCCGCCCATACCAGCGCCGGTACGAACGCGAACGGCGCCGCCAACGCAGCGATCGCCGGCACCAATTGCAGGATCGTGGCGAAGAGCAGGAACGCGATCAGGCCGTCAGTACAACGCCCGCGCGGCAGATCGATTCCGTTCAAATGAACTCGATCTTCGAGACGACGTAATAACGATCGCCCGACGGCACCGTCACCTCGACCTCTTCATCGACCTTGCGGCCGATCAGCCCGCGACC
>JBDSKT010000255.1:0-2912 GCA_039916765.1 Sphingomonas sp. | reverse complement strand
TGCCCTTGAACAGCGCATCGCACTTCATCTCGGCGGCGCGCAACGCGGCACCGCTGTCTGTCGTGAAAAACGGACTGCCCACTCCCGCGGCGAAGATCACGACGCGGCCCTTATCGAGGTGGCGCATCGCGCGGCGGCGGATGAAGGGCTCGCACACGCTTGCCATCGGGATCGCCGATTGAACCCGGGTCTCGACGTTGATCTGCTCGAGCGCGTTCTGCACCGCGAGCGCGTTCATCACCGTCGCCAGCATGCCCATGTAATCGCCGGTTGCGCGGTCCATCCCGCGCGCGGCGCCCGCCATCCCGCGAAAGATGTTGCCCCCGCCGACGACTACGCACAGCTCATAACCCTGGGCCCTGGCGTCTGCGATCTCGCCGGCCACGCGGGCGGTGACCGCCGGATCGATCGCCAAACCTCCTTCGCCCATCAGGACCTCGCCCGAAAGCTTCAGCAAGATACGTTTGTGACGGGGGGTGGTCATCTTTTCTCGACGGTTGGGGCGCGGCGCGGACCTTAGGCGCGGGTGCCGCCGATTGGAAGCACCCGCCCACCCTGCACCGAATCTCCTCTCCAACGCCTAGGACGGCGGAGAGGTTACGCTTACGCCGGCTGCGGCACACCTGAAACCGCGGCGACTTCAGCGGCGAAATCGCTGGTTTCCTTTTCGATGCCCTCGCCGAGCTGGAAGCGGACGTAATCCTTGAGGACGATCGACTTGCCCGCCGCCTTGCCGGCGTTTGCGACCACATCGGAAATCTTGGTCTTGCCGTCCATCACCAACAGCTGGCTGACCAAGGCGTTTTCCTTACGGTACTTCGC
This sequence comes from Sphingomonas sp., assembly GCA_039916765.1. Lineage (GTDB taxonomy): Bacteria > Pseudomonadota > Alphaproteobacteria > Sphingomonadales > Sphingomonadaceae > Sphingomonas. The sequence goes on along the minus strand of JBDSKT010000255.1, from coordinate 2,090 downwards.
GATCGAACCCTCGACCATCTTGGCGACGATGTCGGCGGGCTTGCCCGATTCGGCGGCCTTCTCCGTCGCGATCGCCCGCTCGCGCTCGACGATTTCGGGGTCCAGGCCATCCTCGTTCAGCGCCAGGGGGAAGGCCGCGGCGATGTGCATCGCAAGCTGCTTGCCCAGCGCTTGGAGCGCGGCATCGTCCGCCTCGCTTTCGAGCGCCACGAGCACGCCGATCTTGCCCAGGCCGGCCGATTGCTGGTTGTGGACATACGGCACGATCGCGCCCTGCGACACTTCTAGCCGCTTCGCGCGGCGGATCGACTGGTTCTCGCCGATCGTCGCGATATTGTTCGTGAGCACTTCCTCGACGGTCTTGCCGCCGAGCGGCGCCGACTTGATCGTCGCGACATCGTCACCCTGCTCAAGCGCGACCATCGTCACGTCGCGGACGAAGCCCTGGAACTGGTCGTTCTTCGCGACGAAATCGGTCTCCGAATTGACCTCCACGGCGGCGCCGCGCGTGCCGCGAACCGCGACCCCGACAAGCCCTTCGGCCGCGGTACGGCTCGACTTCTTCGCGGCGGCGGCGAGGCCTTTCGTGCGCAGCCAGTCCAGCGCAACGGTAAGGTCGCCATTCGCTTCGGTAAGTGCCTTCTTGCAGTCCATCATGCCCGCGCCGCTCTTCTCGCGCAGGTCCTTCACCGCGGCTGCCGTGATCTCGGCCATGTTACAAATCCTTCTGGTAGCGAAAACGAATTCGGGCGGGGCAAGGCGCATCGCCCTACCCCGCCCTTGTGACGGTTCGGCGACGCGGTCAGGCGTCGAGCTGAGGTTCGGCTTCGGCCTCTGTGGGAGTCGGCGTCGCTTCGGGCGCTTCGGGCGTTTCGGCCGTTGTCTCGCTCGCGGCGGGTGCGGCCTCGGTAGCTTCCGGCGCGACGGTCAATGCCTCCTCGACCGGAGCTACGTCCTGCGCGCCCAGGTCCACGCCCTTGCGCTGCTGCTGCTCCTGACCGCCACGCGTCGCTGCGATCGCGATCGCCTCGCAATATAGGCGGATCGCGCGGCTGGCGTCGTCATTGGCGGGCACCGGGAAGGCGATACCGTCCGGCGAGACGTTCGAATCGAGGATCGCGACGACCGGAATGCCAAGCGTATTGGCTTCCTTGATCGCCAGCTCTTCCTTGTTGGCGTCGATCACGAACATCACGTCCGGGATGCCGCCCATGTCGCGGATGCCGCCCAGCGACATGTCGAGCTTGTCCTTCTCGCGCGTCAGCTGGAGCACTTCCTTCTTGGTCAGGCCGTGCGTGTCGCCGGAAAGCTGTTCTTCGAGCGTCTTGAGGCGCTTGATCGAGTTGCTGATCGTCTTCCAGTTGGTGAGCATACCGCCCAGCCAGCGATGGTTGACGAAATGCTGGCCCGAGCGGCGCGCCGCCTCAGCGACGGGCTCCTGCGCCTGACGCTTGGTCCCGACGAACAGCACCTTGCCACCCGAGGCGGTCGATGCGGCGACGAATTCGAGGGCGCGCGCGAACAGCGGCACGGTCTGCGACAGATCGAGGATGTGGACGCCGTTGCGGTCGCCAAAGATGTAGGGCTTCATCTTCGGGTTCCAGCGGTGCGTCTGGTGGCCGAAATGCGCGCCTGTTTCGAGCAATTGCTGCATGGAGACGACAGGTGCCGCCATAGGGATAACTCCTTCCGGTTGAGCCTCTGGGAAGCAGTGATCCAGCGGAACTGGACACCGGTTTATGCGCTTCCCATGCGGGTTGAGCGCGGGCCGATAGTCGAAACCTTGCCGCGACGCAACAGGGATGAGCGCTTGACAAGCGGAACATTGTTAGAACATATTACGTCCATACGGGGATATTGGAACGATATGCCGTTTGCGCGGTTTGGCGATTCAGGACTCCGCCCGGTAGCCAGGGAGTTGGGCAATGATGACGATTGTGGGTTTTCTGATTTTTGCCGCTGCTTTTTCAGGCGCGATGTCCGTATTCGTGTTCACGCTCGTTCCAGCGCTACCTCGAATCGCCGCATTGCTGCGTGGCGAGGGTGATCCGGCTTTCGCTCCGGTCCCGATGTTGGTGATCAGTGAAAGT
>JBDSKT010000254.1:0-21385 GCA_039916765.1 Sphingomonas sp. | reverse complement strand
ACCGCGATCAGCGCGCGGTAACCGTCATATTTCACCTCGTGCATCCACCCGCTGCCGGGCGGAACGCTATCGACGAGCGTGGCGAGTTGGGGTTGGTGGAATTTCGGCGATCCCTTGTTCTTCTTTCTCCCGCGAACGCCGGAGTCCAGGGTCACAGGCGCAGCGCTCTTGGCTCTGGACTCCCGCTTGCGCGGGACAACGGAGGCCTTCTTCCCTTCCGCGATCTCGACCATCGTCCGCCCGGTCGCGACGCTGGTCAGCCCGGTCTCGACCAGCGTGTCCGTCCCCCCGGCCTCGGCATCGTCGATCTTGCGCAACAGCCAGTTCTCGCGCTTCTCCTTGCCGCGCGGCTTCAACCGGATCAGCAGCCACTCGCCCTTCATCCGCTCGCCGTCGAGCACGAAATGGAGGTGACCCTTGTCGAGGTCCTTGGCCGACTTGCCCTTGATCGGCGACCATGTGCCGCGGTCCCACAGCATCACCGTGCCGCCGCCATATTGATCCTCGGGGATCGTCCCCTCGAACGTCGCATAGCTCAGCGGATGGTCCTCGGTCCGCACCGCCAACCGCTTCTCGCCCGGATCGATACTCGGCCCGCGCGTCACCGCCCAGCTCTTGAGCACGCCGTCGATCTCCAGCCGGAAATCCCAGTGCAGGCGTGTCGCGTCGTGTTTCTGCACCATGAAGCTGTTGCCATGCCCCGGCGCGAGCGTGCCGGCCGGCTCGGCCGTCTTGGTGAAGTCGCGCTTGGCGTTGTAGGTGGCGAGGCTGTCAGGCACGCTTCTTCGCCGGCGCGCGCTTGGCCGGCGCCTTCTTCGCGGGTGCCTTGGCTGGCGGCGGCGCGGAGGAACCGCCCTTCTCCATCGACTTTTTCAGCGCGGCCATCAAGTCAACGACGTTCGACCCGCCGCGCTTCGGCTCGTCGCCCCCGGCATCCTCGATGATCTTGCCGCCCTTCGCCTTGCGCTTCTTCTCGACCAGCTTCCTGAGCGCATCGACATAGCGGTCGTGAAACTCCTTGGGATCGAACTTGGCGGTCTTCTTCGCGATCAGCGCCTCGGCGAGATCGAGCAGCTCCTCGTCGGGCTTGCTGTCCGGAATGTCGCGGAAATAGCCTTGCGCCTTGTTGACTTCGTCGGCGTAGCGCAGCGTCTCAAGCACCATGCCGCGTCCGCAGGGCTTAAGCGAAACGACATATTCGCGGCCCCGCATCGCCAGCTGGCCGAGCCCGACCTTCTTGGTTTTCCGAAGCGCCTCGCGCAGCACGATGAACGCTTCCTCCGCCAGGTCGTCGGCGGGCACGACGAAGTACGGCTTTTCGTAATACAGCACGTCGATCTCGCTCGCGTCGACGAACTGGGTCAGCTCGAGCGTCTTCTTCGATTCGAGCTTCACCGCGTCGATCTCGTCCTGCTCCAGCAGCACGAAATTGCCCTTCTCGTATTCGAACCCCTTCATGATCTCGTCGGTATCGATCGGGCCGACCCCGGTGACGACCTTTTCGTAATGGATCGGCTTGCCGGTCGGCTCGTGGATCTGCTTGAAGCTGATCTGCGCGCCCGATCGTGTCGCGGAGTAGATTTCGACCGGGATCGAAACCAGCGCGAGCCTGATCTGTCCCTGCCAATAGGCGCGTGCCGCCATGAACCGTTCCTTCGTTGCGAGAGCGATTCAATTCCTGGCGGCGGGAGTCGTTCCGGATTCTCGGCGCCGAATGACTGTCCTACACGCTGCCCCTCGATTATAGCGGCCGCGATGACCGTCCCGATCTCCTTGCCCGCATTCCGCGCCGACGCCACCGCGACGCGCCCGAAACGCGACCACGACGCGCCACTGAACTCGCGCCAGCGTGTGAAGAGTGTGAAGATTCGCGGGTGCGCGGCATGACCGAGACCGACCCCTTCGCGCTGTTCGACGCATGGTTCGCCGAGGCGCGGGCGAGCGAGCCAAACGACGCCAACGCGGTGGCGCTCGCCACGGCGGACGCATCGGGACGGCCGTCGCTGCGCATGGTGCTGTTGAAGGGGCACGGGGCGGACGGCTTCGTCTTCTACACCAATCGCGAGAGCCGGAAGGCGGGCGAGCTGGCCGAAAACGCGACCGCCGCGCTGCTCTTCCACTGGAAGTCGCTTCGCCGGCAAGTGCGCATCGAAGGCCCGGTCAGCCTCGCCACCGATGCCGAGAGCGATGCCTATTTCGCCAGCCGCGGCCGCGATTCGCAGCTCGGCGCCTGGGCGTCCGATCAGTCGCGCCCGCTCCCCGACCGCGCGACCTTCGAGGCGCGCTTCGCCGAACTCGCCGCTCGCTTCGACGGGCAGGAGGTGCCGCGCCCGGCGCATTGGGGCGGCTACCGGGTGGCGCCGCGCCGGATCGAATTCTGGCAGGACCGCGCGCACCGACTGCACGAGCGACGGCTGTTCACCCGCGATGGCACCGATGGCTGGTCCGAAGGGTTGCTTTACCCATGAGCATCTGGCCCCTGAGGATCTGGCCCCTGAGCATCCGGCCCCCGAGCGTCTGGCTATGACCGAGGCCGAACGCCGCGCCATTCCCTTCGCCGTGCGCGCCGCCTTGGCGAGCGTTGGCATGGCGTGCGCGCTGATCGCGCTCAAATCCTATGCCGCCTGGGCGACGGGGTCGGTCGCGATGCTCGGCAGCCTGGCGGATTCGGGGCTCGACCTGCTCGCCAGCTGCGTCACGCTGTACGGTGTGCGCCTCGCCGCGACGCCGGCCGACCACGACCACCGCTTCGGCCACGGCAAGGCCGAGGCGCTCGCCGCATTGTTCCAGGTCATGCTCATCACCGCGTCCGCCGCCGGCATCGCCTGGCGCGCGATCCTCGCCTTCGGCAGCGACGCCCCGACGGGCAATGCGGAGTTTGGCATCGGCGTGTCCGTCGTGGCGATCCTCGCGACTTTGGTGCTGCTCGGCTATCAGCGGCGTGTCATTCGCCACACCGGCTCGGTCGCGATCATGGCGGACAATGTGCATTACCAGTCCGACGTGCTGCTCAACGGCTCGGTCATCGCCGCGCTGATCCTCGATCAGTATTTCGGCTGGCACCGCGCCGATCCGGTGTTCGGCATCGCCATCGCGCTGTGGCTGGCATTCGGCGCATTTCGTGCCTCGTCCAGTGCGATCGACCAGCTGATGGACAAGGAATGGCCCGAGGAACAGCGCACGCGCTTCCTCGACGTGGCGGCGCAGCATCCCGAGCTGCGCGGGATCCACGATTTCCGCACCCGCCGTTCGGGCGCGCATGATTTCGCGCAGTTCCATATGTATGTCGCGCCCGAAATGAGCGTTCGTCAGGCGCATGACGTGGTCGAAGCGGTCGAGACCAAGCTGGCCCGCGCCTTTCCCAAGGTCGAAGTGTTGATCCATCTCGACCCCGAGGGGCATAGCGATACCGACAACCCGCTGATCGAGGCGGACGTCACACCCCATTGGTTCGGGAAACGCGCATGAGAATACCGCTGGTACAGATCGACGCCTTCGCGCGCGCGCCCTTCGAGGGCAATCCGGCGGCGGTGATGCCGTTGGCCGACTGGCTGGCCGACGACGTGCTCCAGAACATCGCGGCGGAGAACAACTTGAGCGAGACCGCGTTCATCGTGCCGATCGCCCGGAGTGACGACGATGCCGATACCGGCGGCGGGTCGGGCCCCGATTTCGAGCTCCGCTGGTTCACCCCGACGGCGGAAGTGGTGTTGTGCGGCCACGCAACCTTGGCGAGCGGGCACTTCGTCCTTTCGGCCGATCCCGAGCGCGAGCATGTCCGCTTCCGCACGCGCAAGGCCGGCGAATTGAGCGTGGCGCGCGCCGGGGATGGCTATGCGCTGGCGCTCCCCGCATGGGCGCCGGCACCCAGGCCGCTGCCCGAGATCGTAGCGGCGCTCGGCCTCTCGTCGGCGGTGGAGACTTTGTGGCACCCAAACCGCTACGGGCTCGTGGTGGTCGAGGACGAGGCGATCGTGCATGCGCTCGACCCCGATTTCCGCAAGTTGGCAGCCGAGGGCGACGTGCTGACGATCGTCACCGCGCCGGGAAAGGATAGCGACATCGTCAGCCGCGTCTTCGCGCCCGGCGCGGGGATCGACGAGGATCCCGTCACCGGGTCAGCGCATGCGGTGATGGTGCCCTATTGGACGAAGCGCCTCAGCCGGGACCAATTCACCGCGTACCAGGCGAGCAAGCGTGGCGGGCATTTGACCTGCCGACTGGACGGGGAGCGGGTGATCCTCGGCGGCGGGTGCGTCACGGTGATCGAGGGGACGTTTTTCCTCTAGCGGCGGGCTTTAGCGTCGGAAAACGCTGTCCTACATGCGGTCATCGTGTGATGATCGCGCCGGCTCTTTCACATCGTTGGCGTCGGTGCGTTGTTTCGCGCCCACCCCTCCCGAAAGGTGATGCTGGCGAACTTTAATGTTCGCTTCCGCGGCACCTTCGCCAACTTCCGCTAGCGGCGCCGTTCGATGCGTCAGGCCGCGAGCGCCACCGCGGCGCGCTCGGTTTCCTCGATCCAGCCGCCGCCCAGCACGCGCTCGCCGGCATAGAGGACCGCCGCCTGGCCGGGTGCGACGCCGTATTCGGGCGCGTCGAACGCCACGCGGTCGCCGTCGAGCAGCGCCGGCACGGGCCGGGCGAGCGAACGCACCTTGGCGGTCAACGGCCCGGCATGGTCGCCGCCGATCCAGTTGATGCCGGAGAGCCGCGCCGCGCCCACCGCCAGCGCGAGCTTCGGCCCGACCACCACGCGGTTCGTCGCCGGCTCCAGCCGGATGACGTAAAGCGGCTCGGGCGTGCCGCCGATCTCCAGCCCGCGCCGCTGCCCGACGGTGAAGTGGATCAGCCCCCGGTGCCGCCCGAGCACGCGACCGCCCTCATCGACGATATCGCCGCCCTGCCCTGCCTCGGGACGCAGCTTCCTGACCAGCGAGGCATAATCGCCATCGGGGACAAAGCAGATATCCTGGCTGTCGGGCTTGCCAGCGACGCCCAGGCCGATTTCCGCCGCGAGTTCGCGCACCCGCGCCTTTGGCAGGTCACCGAGCGGGAAGCGCAGATAGTCGAGCTGGTCTTGCGTGGTCGCAAACAGGAAATAGCTCTGGTCGCGTGCCGGATCGGCCGCGCGGTGCAGCTCGGCGCCGTCGTGTCCGATGACCCGGCGCACGTAATGCCCCGTCGCCAGGCAATCCGCCCCCAACTCGCGCGCCATGCGGAACAGGTCGGTGAACTTCGGCCCCATATTGCACCGCACGCAGGGAATCGGTGTGCGCCCGGCGAGATATTCGTCGGCGAACTGGTCGATCACGTCCTCGCGAAAGCGCGTTTCGTGGTCGAACACATAGTGCGCGATACCCAGCCGATCGCACACCGCGCGCGCATCGCGGATATCGCGCCCGGCGCAGCATGACCCGGCTCTGCCAGTCGCCTCGCCGTGATCATAGAGCTGGAGGGTGATGCCGATCGTCTCCGCCCCGGTCCGCGCAGCAAGTGCCGCGACGACCGAGGAATCGACCCCGCCCGACATCGCGACGACGATGCGTTTGCCGCCCAGGCCATCGCCGAGCTGGAAATTCGCGGTATCGAAAACGGAGTCCATGATCGACGCGCCCATAGCGCAAGCCGCCCGTCGCGTAAAATTTACCCAGCTTACCAAGGAATTTCGGCGGGCTTTACCCGGCCTTCACCCCCTTGGCGCTACACCGCGTGGACCAATCGAGTCTCCCATCGCTTTGAAAGGGCGTGCGTGGATCTTAGTTTCCTCCGTTTCGATATCGACGTCGATGCACGAGTTACCGTGCTGCCGCCCGATCTGGCGGTCATGCTGGTCGGTATCGCCGCGCGGCAGGCGGCAAGTCCGACCGCGCGGGTGCAGGCTCGGCTGGCATCGGCGGAGGATCGGCCGATGTTTTTCGCGCCCCGCCACGGTGCGTTCAATCCCGCGATGGCACAGCTGCTAACGGGCTGGAAACAGGAATGAAGACCATGTTTACCGAGCCGCTTTAGCCGACGTTCAAGTCCGGGCCGTATTGGCCGTTTGTGAATGAGAGGGGGCCCCCCGCCCCGATCGAGGTTGAAAATGATCGAGAACCAGAAGATCCGCCCCGCCAAAGTCATCGGCCCCTTGGGCGAAGCGCTGACGATCGACACGCTGCCGCCACCCGAGACGACGCGCTGGGTCGTGCGGCGCAAGGCCGAAGTGGTCGCGGCGGTCAACGGCGGCTTGCTTTCCGTCGATGAGGTATGCGCCCGGTACAACCTGACCGTCGAAGAATTCGCCGGCTGGCAGCGCGCGATCGACCGGTCGGGCATGCCGGGGCTGCGCGTCACACGCATCCAGCATTATCGCTCGCTATACGAGCGCCAGCAGAAATATTGACCTCGATCATCGACAAACACGAAACGCCAGCGGAACAAAAAACCGTCCTTAAGAGTATTTCCTATCCGAACCCGGAGCATCGGGCGTAAACGGAGGGAATATTATGGTTGGTCTTATCGTTTGGCTCGTTGTCGGTGGCGTTTGCGGCTGGCTCGCCAGCATGGTCATGCGCACTGACGGGCAACAGGGCATTATCCTCAACGTCGTCGTCGGTATTATCGGCGCGGTGATCGCGTCCTTCATCTTCGGCGCCGGCCTCAATGACGCCATCACCGTGATGACGTTCGTATACTCGCTGATCGGGGCGATCATTCTGCTGGCGATCGTCAACCTCGTACGCCGCGGATCGGTCCGCTAAAGCGATCCGACGGATTGAAAATAGGGGCCGTCCGGGCGACCGGGCGGCCCTTTTCGCATCTCAGCCTATTTAAGCAGGAAACGCACCGATAGCGTTACACTGACATCGGTTTCACCCGCCGCAATCTGCGTCGGGGGCGCTGGCGGCGGCGCCGCGCGCGCCATGTAGAACACCGGCGGGCGTGGCCGATCGCCGTTATTCTCTCCGTTTTCCGAAATCGACACGATCCGCACCACGCTGAGCCCCGCCGCGCGCGCGTAAAGGTCGGCGCGGGCGCGGGCGCGCTTCACGGCATCAACCCGCGCCTCGTCGAGGGCCGCGTCGGGCTGGTCGATCGCGAGATTGGGCCCGTCCATCTGGTTCGCGCCTTCACTGACGAGCGCGTCGAGGATCGCGCCCGACTTGGTGATATCGCGAAATCGGATCGTGACGCTGTTCGACGCCTGATAGCCGGTGACCTCGGGCGGCTTGCCGTCGGCATAGCGATATTGCGGGCTCAGTGAGACGTTCGCAGTCTGAACGTCGCGCGGCTGCACACCGGCGCGCTTCACCGCCGCCAGCACCCGCGCCATCCGCGCGGCGTCGTCGGTGAGCGCGGCAGCGGCGGTCGGCGCCTGTGCAACGACGCCCGCGCGGATCGTCGCGATGTCGGGCACGCGCGTCGTACGGCCCTCGGCGGACACGTCGAGCAAGGTCCCATCGGGCAGGATAGCGGGCGTCATCACCTGCGCCGATGCGGGCAGCGCCAGCGGAAGCGCGGCCAGGGTCGCGGCGGTCAAGATCATGCGCATTATCTGCTCCCGTTTCGTCATGGCCGGCTGGCCGAGTTCGCCGTACTACATGCAGACCAACCGGGGATGAACGAGTTCAGCGCACCCGCCGCGATGTTACCAGGCGATAGAGCGCAAGCAACACCACCGCTCCGGCGGTCGCCGCCGCGTAACTCTGCCAGCCATTGTCGATGCGCAGCCCGAAATAAGGCGAGACGTATCCTGCGAGAAGCGCCCCTGCGATCCCAATCAGGATCGTCACGATGACACCGCCCGGATCCCGGCCGGGCATGATGACCTTGCCCAGCACACCCGCGACCAGGCCGATGAGGATACACCCCAGGAAACTGTTGTGCGTCAGCATTGCCCACCCCTGTTTGCCCGGCCATCCGGGATCTCGCGCAGAATCGCCTCCCCGCGAGGAAGATGCAACCCGAATGTTCACTCCTGTGCCTTCCCTCACCCGCACCGAAACGGGGCGGTTACCTTGCGAAAATGGGCGAAAGCGGCCATGGCACCGCGCAGATTCGGAAACGGCCTATTGAGGTCGGTGATATATTCTTGTAACACAGCACGCGGATATGTGGAGCGGCCTTCGGCCGCGACGGGGAAAGTGAAGCAGATGAACTACGAGTCGCCGGTATATGGAAACGACGGCCGTCTGGCGCTTCCCACGGACGAGGCCCCGCGGCGTCGCTGGCCGCTGTTCGCCGGCATCGCCGTGGCTTTCATCGTCGTGCTTCTGCTCGCAATGTGGCTCTTCGGCGGCAAGAAGCCAGCCGCGAAGCCGGCAACGTCGCTACCCACCGTTTCGGTCGCGATCCCCGGACGTGTGAATGTCGCGCACATCGTCAATGCCACCGGCAGTCTCGCCGCACGGATCGACATGCCGGTCGGCGTGGCCGGCGAGGGCGGCCGGGTTACGGCGGTGCTGGTCCAGCCTGGCCAGCAGGTTGGCGCGGGGCAGGTACTCGCGACTGTCGATCGGTCGGTCCAGACGCAGACCGCCGAATCGCTCGCGGCGCAGATCGGCGTTGCGCAAGCGGACGCTCGGATCGCCCAGTCGAACGTCGATCGCGCGCAGACTCTTGTGGGGCGCGGCTTCCTCTCCAAGGCGGACCTCGAGACCAAGATCGCAACCCGCGACGCCGCGGTGGCACGCGTGCGTGTGGCGCAGGCGACGCTTGCTCAACAGCGCGCGTCGAACGGCCGGCTCGACGTTCGCGCCCCAGCCGCTGGGCTGGTGCTGACACGCAGCGTTGAACCGGGACAGATCGTCAGTTCGGGTTCGGGCACACTGTTCCGCATGGCCAAGGGCGGCGAGCTGGAGATGCGCGCGCAGCTAAGCGAGGCCGATATGGCGACGATGAAAGTCGGCGACAGCGCCGACGTGACTCCGGTCGGATCGAGCCAGGCCTTTGCCGGGCATATCTGGCAGGTTTCCCCGGTGATCGACCCGCAGACCCGTCAGGGTATCGTCAAGATCCAGCTGCCATATGATCCCGCGCTGCGCCCCGGCGGTTTCGCCTCGGCGGCAATCAAGAGCGGCACGAGCGATGCGCCCCAATTGCCCAACTCGGCCATCCAGAGCGACGAGAAGGGCAATTTCGTGTACATCGTCGGTCCCGGCGACAAGGTTGCGCGACGTACGGTCAAAATCGGCGAAGTCTCCGATAGCGGCGTGTCGGTGATTGAGGGGCTGCAAGGCGACGAGCGGGTCGTTCTGTCGGCCGGCGCCTTTCTCAACCCGGGACAACAGGTGAAGCCAGTCCTCCAGAAGACAGCGAGCTGAACGATGAGCTTCCGCAACATCTCCGCTTGGTCGATCCGGAATCCGGTCCCATCGATCGTATTATTCTTCATGCTGACGGTCGCAGGTATCGTCAGCTTCCATTCGATGCAGGTCAACAACGACCCCGATATCGATTTCCCCGTCGTGATCGTCACGGTCAACCAACCCGGCGCGGCGCCGAGCGAACTCGAGACGCAGGTCACGCAGAAGATCGAATCCGCCGTGCGAAGCCTTCAGGGCATCGACGAGATCGATTCGACCGTGACCGAAGGCCAATCGACCACCATTGTTCAGCTCAACATCGGCACGCCGATCGATCGCGCGGTCGAGGATGTACGCAGCGCAGTGCAGCAAGTGCGCAGCGAGCTACCCGACGGCATCCTCGAACCGCAGGTCGAACGCGCCAACACCACTGGGCGCGATCTCGCCAGTTATGCCGCGATCTCGACCGACATGACGATCGAACAGCTCAGCTGGTATATCGATAACAATGTGTCGAAGGAGCTTCTGGCGGTTCCCGGCATGGCGTCGGTGCAACGCAACGGCGGCGTCAGCCGTGAGATTCGCGTCATTCTCGATCCACTCAAGCTGCAGGCGCAGGGGCTGACCGCGAGCGCGGTCAACCAACAATTGCGTCAGGTCAATCTCAACGCCGCCGGCGGCCGCGCCGAGATCGCTGGCTCGGAACAATCGGTACGCGTGCTCGGCAACGCCAAGACGGCCTTTGATCTCGGCCAGACGCAGATCGCGGTCGGCGGGGGTCGCACGGTCAAGCTCGCAGACATCGCCGATGTGCGCGATCTTTATGCCGAACAGCGCTCGTCCTCCGCGCTCAACGGGCAACAGGTGCTGAGCTTCGACTTCCAGCGCTCCAAGGGCGGCTCGGACGTGTCGGTGTTCCACGGCGCGGAAGCGAAGCTGGTCGCGCTCGAAAAGCGCTATCCCAAGGTTCATTTTCAGCTGATCAAGAACGACGTCAAATACACCGAACTGCAATATCATTCGGCGATCGACGCGATGATCGAGGGTGCGGTTCTCGCGGTCCTCGTCGTGTTCCTGTTCCTTCGCGATGTGCGCTCGACGGTTATCTCGGCGCTCGCCATCCCGCTTTCGGCCATCCCCACCTTCTGGTTCATGGACTTGATGGGGTTCAACCTCAACCAGCTGACGCTGCTTGCGCTCAGCCTGGTCGCGGGCGTGCTCGTCGATGACGCGATCGTCGAGATCGAGAATATCGTGCGGCACATGCGGATGGGCAAGACCGCCTATCAGGCGGCGATCGACGCGGCGGACGAGATCGGTATCGCCGTCCTTGCGACGACGATGTCGATCGTTGCGGTGTTCCTGCCCGTTGGTCTGATGCCCGGCGTGTCGGGGCAGTTCTTCAAGAATTTCGGGCTGACCGTCGTCGTCTCGGTGCTGATGAGCTTGGCGGTCGCGCGGTTGCTCACGCCGATGATGGCGGCCTATTTCCTCAAGGCGAAGGGACAGCAGGCGCACGGCGAAGGCCGGATGATGGACGCCTATATGGCGACGCTGCGATGGACCCTGCGACACCGCTGGTCGGCGATCGTCGGCGGCATTGGCGCGATGGCGCTGACGGTGGTGTGCGCGATGAGTTTGCCGATGACGTTCCAGCCCGATCAAGACCAGGATCTCAGTACGGCGTCGATCGAGATGGTCCCCGGTACGACGCTCGCCCAGACCGAAAAAGTCGTTGATCAAGTCGCCGATTTCCTGCGCAAGCAGCCCGACGTCGAATCGGTCTATTCGCGTGCCTTTGTCGGCAACGGCCGCGTGACGGCAATCTTCAAAGCAAACAAGTCGATGAAGAGTAATGATTTCGAGCGTAGCCTCGCGCCGCAATTGGCTGCGATCGCTGACGCGCGTGTCTCGTTCCGGTCGAATAACGGCTGGGGCAGCAGCGGACGCGACCTGACCATCACCCTTGGCGGCGATGACCCCAAGGTCCTGAGCCAGACCGCCATTACCCTGGTCAGCCAGATGAGTCGGCTCTCGACGGTGGTGGCACCGCGCGTCGCCGGCGACCTCAACCGCCCCGAAATCGTCATTCGACCACGCATGGACCTCGCCGCCAATCTCGGCGTGACGACCAGTGCGCTGTCGGGCGCCATCCGCATCGCCACCCTCGGCGATATCGACCAGAATAGTGCGAAGTTCTCGCTCACCGACCGTCAGGTGCCGATCCGCGTCGCGCTCGACCAGAATGCGCGACAGCGGCTGTCGACGATCCAGAACCTGCCGGTGCAGACCGCAAGCGGCGGGTCTGTTCCGCTGAGCCTCGTCGCCAATATCGGCTTCGGCGCCGGGCCGACCAAAATCGAACGGGTCGCCCAGCAGCGCCAGATCACTGTCGGCGCCGATCGCGCGCCCGGTGTGGTCAGCGGCACGGCGATGGACCAGATCAATGCGCTGCCGATCATGAAGAACTTGCCGGTCGGCGTGTCGCAACTGACGCTCGGCCAGCAAAAGTGGCAGGCGGAGATGGTAAACAATTTCCTCGTCGCCGTCGTGGCGGGTGTGTTCCTGGTGTTTGCGGTGCTCGTGCTGCTTTATCGTCGAGTTCTGCCGCCTTTCGTCAACATGGGTTCGCTGATGCTGGCGCCACTCGGCGGGCTGATCGCACTCCTGATCACTGGCAACCCGCTGTCGATGCCCGTCTTCATTGGCCTGCTGATGCTGCTCGGTATCGTGGCCAAGAACTCGATCCTGCTGATCGACTTCGCGCTTGAGGAGATGAACAAGGGCGTCGATCCGATGGTCGCGATCATCGATGCGGGGCACAAGCGCGCTCAGCCGATCGTGATGACGACGGTGGCGATGGTCGCCGGCATGGTACCGACCGCCTTGTCGCTCGGCGGCGACGGGTCTTGGCGCGCGCCGATGGGGATCACGGTGATCGGCGGCCTGCTTCTCTCGACGTTGCTGACCTTGCTGATCGTCCCCGCAAGCTTCAGCTTGGCCGTCGGGATCGAGCGCTGGATCGGGCCGAAACTGGGTCGTCGCCTACTGACCTACCGCCCGGGCGACGAAGGCCGACCGGCGATCGATCACGAACCAACCTCGGGTCGTTTGCCGTCCAAGCCGGGTTCGCTCGGCTACCGTCCGGAGGACCATCCTCGACCCGCGGAGTAACGCCCGTCTTGTCCGGGGCTTGAACAATCCCCGGTTTCAGGGATTGTTCTGACCGATGACATTGCTCCGCCGCGCCGTCCCCGCCAGCGATGGCCCGCCTCCGGGGCTCAGACGCATGCGATGGGTCGCGGCCGGGTTGCTGGTGGCGATGGCGGCGATCTATCTCGGCGCGAGGGCGTTTGAGCCGAGATACGCCGCCCTCGGTTTCGTCCGCGCCTTCGCCGAGGCGGCGATGGTCGGCGGCCTGGCCGACTGGTTCGCGGTCACAGCGCTGTTTCGCCATCCGCTCGGCCTGCCGATTCCCCACACCGCCATTATCCCCCGCAACAAGGATCGCATCGGCACCACGCTGGCGGCATTCCTGCGCGACAATTTCCTTATCGCGCATGTCGTCGCGCGGCGGATGCGCGGCGTTGATGTGGCGTCGGCCGCGGGGCGCTGGCTGGCAAGCCCCGCCGGCGGTTCGGGCCGGTTACGCATCGGCGCGGCGCGATTGGCCGCGGACGTGCTCGGCGCGCTCGACCAGCAGCGGCTTGGCGGAATGGTGCGCGGCGCGATGGGGCAGCGCCTGCGCGCGCTCGACGTCGCGCCTCTGCTCGGTCAGGCGCTTAGCGCCGCGATCGCCGAAGGGCGGCACTTGCCGCTGCTCGACGGCATTATCCGCTGGGCGGCGCAGATTCTCACCGCCAACGAACACCTCATCCGCGCGATGGTGCATGAGCGCGCCGGATCGGTGATGCGCTGGACCGGGCTCGACGAAACGCTTGCGAACAAGATCATCCACGGGCTGAACGGCCTTATCCACGACATGGCCGACGACCCTCATCACCCCTTGCGCGCAAAGGCCGAGGAGGGCCTCGACACGCTTGCCTACGACCTCCAGCATTCGGCCGAGATGCAGGCGCGGGTCGAGCGCATCAAAGGCGAGATTATCGACAATCCGGCGATGCAGCGCTGGCTCGACGGCATCTGGGAACAAGCCCGCACGGCGATGTTGCGGATGGCGCGCGACCCCGACGCGGCCTTTGGCGGACATTTGGGTGAGGCATTGCATCAGCTCGGCGAGACGCTCCAGAAGGACGCCCCGGTTCGCGCGACGATCAACCGCTTCGTCCGCCGCGCCGCAGTCGGCATGGCGGCGGATTATGGCGACAGCATCGTGCGGCTGGTCTCGGAGACCGTGCACAGCTGGGACGCGCGGACGGTCACCCGTCGACTCGAAAACGCGGTCGGGCGCGACCTGCAATATATTCGAATCAACGGCACGCTGGTCGGCGGGCTGGTCGGACTGGCGATCCACGCAGCGGACGTGCTCCTCTAAAAACGGCAGATGCACTTCACTCGGACGTCAACAGAACCGAATATTTCGGCGCCTGAACCAAGCGAATGTTCACACTCTTCACACGCCGGTAGAAATCTTCTCACATTGTGAAGGTCGTAAAGCGTGTGATTGGGATCGACCGGTCAACCGACACCAGGACATACACGCCCGACGACGTGTAGGACAGCACAAGCAGCTCGGATGCGTCATCGCTCCCAGTCCTCGATCGCCCAGCCCTTCGCCCGGGCGAGCGCACGCAGCGGCCCGTGAGCGTTCACCGCGACCGCTTCGTCCGCCCATGCGAGCGCCGGCGCATCGGAGACGTGATCCGAATAGAATCGGACATGTGCATCGGCCCGGGCGATGCCCTGCTTCGCCATCCACGCCTCGATCATGCGCAACTTGGCTGGCCCATAGCAATTTTCGCCATCGATCCGCGCAAGCAGCCGCCCTTGCGCGTCGCGCGCCACGCCGGTCGCGATGACGGTTTCGAACCCGAGCCGCTCGGCGATCGCGCCCGCATAGAAGCCGTAGGACGCCGTCGCCATTACCAGCCGGTATCCCGCGCCGCGATCGGCGGCGATCTGCGCGCGAGCACCGGCGAACACGCCCGAATCGATCACCCGGTCGGCGAACCGCATGGCGATTTCGTCGGCCCGCTGTTGGGATAGCGCAGCGCCGAGGATGAGGCGCTGCGAGATTTGCTTCAATCGACCCCGATCCAACAGCTTCGCCGCATAGGCGACGCTCGCCAGGCCCGCCAGCGGCAGCAATGCCAGGCGCCACGGCACCCTGCCCTTCGCGCTGGAAATCAGGAACGCCGCCCAGGTCGGCGCGTGGGTGATCGTGCGATCCATGTCGTAGATGGCAAGCTTGACCATAGATTCACCTCAAGCACGCCACGGCTTGCCGAGCCAGCGCGATTGCACCAAGGATGGCGTTGAATGGCATCGGCTGCGACCTTCTCTCCCCAAACCGGACCCGACGATGGCGTCTTGCGCTTTTCGGGCAGCCTGTCCTTGGCTCAGCTCGGCGACCTGCCTGAGCGATTGCGGGCATATGAGGGCGGGGTCTCCACGCTCGATCTAAGTGGGATCGAGCGGATCGACACGATCGGCGCGTGGGTGATCCACCGCTTCGCCGCCGAACACAAGGCGGCGATCGAAGGGCTCGACACCGACGGCAAGCATCTGCTCAGCCAGGTCGAGGCGGCCGACGAGCCCGTTGCAATGCGCCCGGCGCATGTCGGCAGCCTGACCCGCGTGGTGGGCGAGATCGGCGATGCCGTCGTGACCGCTGGCAATACCCTGCTTGGCCTGCTCGGTTTTCTCGGAGCGACGACGCTCGCCTTCCTGGCGGTTTGCCGCAATCCGTCGCGCTTTCGCTTCAACGCGACGATCCACCGCTTCGAGGTGGTTGGGGTGACGGCGCTCGGCATCATCGGATTGATGAGCTTCCTGATCGGCATCGTCATCGCGCAGCAGGGGTCGGTCCAGCTCGCGCAGTTCGGCGCGCAGGTCTTCACGATCAACCTGGTCGGGCGGATCACCTTGCGCGAGCTTGGCGTGCTGATGACCGCGATCATGGTCGCGGGGCGATCGGGCTCCGCCTTTGCCGCGCAGCTCGGCACGATGAAGCTGACCGAGGAAGTCGATGCGATGCGCACTATCGGGGTGTCGCCGATGGAGGCGCTGGTGCTACCGCGCGTGCTTGCCGCCGTGATCATGATGCCGCTGCTCGGCTTCTACGCCTCGCTGATCTCGATCATCGGGGGCGGATTATTGTGCTGGATCTCGCTCGACGTGCCGCCGATCACCTACATCCAGCGGATCCGCGAGGTCGTGCCGCTCACCGACGTATGGGTCGGCCTCGTCAAGGCACCCGTGTTCGGCGCGATCATCGGCATGGCCGGGTGTTTCCAGGGATTGCAGGTCGAGGGCGACGCCGAGCAGGTCGGGACGCGCACCACCGCAGCGGTTGTCCAGGCGATTTTCCTGGTCATCGTGCTCGATGCCTTCTTTGCGGTATTCTTCACGTGGATCGGCTGGGTATGAGCGCGGCGCAAGGCAAAGGCGCCGACAAGGCTGATGATATCGTCATCAGCGTGAAGGGGCTGAAAAACAGCTTCGGCGACCAGATCATTCACGAAGATCTCGACCTGGACGTCCGACGCGGCGAGATTATCGGCGTGGTCGGCGGATCGGGCACCGGCAAATCGGTCCTGATGCGTTCGATCATCGGCCTCCAGACGCCCGATACCGGCGAGGTCGAAGTGTTCGGCGAATCCATGATCGGACGCGACGAGATCGAATCGCAGGACGTGCGCAAGCGCTGGGGCGTGCTGTTCCAGGGCGGCGCATTGTTCTCCACCCTGACGGTCGCGGAAAACACCCAGGTCCCGTTGCGCGAATTCTATCCCGATCTCGATCCGGTGCTGCTCGATGAGATCGCCGCCTACAAGGTCGTGATGACCGGCCTGCCGGCCGATGCGGGCCCGAAATATCCCGCCGAGCTATCCGGTGGCATGAGGAAGCGCGCGGGCCTCGCCCGGGCGCTCGCGCTTGATCCCGAACTGCTGTTCCTCGACGAGCCTACCGCAGGGCTCGACCCGATCGGCGCCGCCGCGTTCGACGAGCTGACCAAATCGCTGCAGCGGACGCTGGGCCTGACGGTGTTCCTGATCACCCATGATCTCGACAGCCTCTATGCGATCTGCGACCGGGTGGCCGTGCTGGCCGATCACAAGGTCATCGCGGTTGGAACGATCGACGAATTGATCGCGCTCGATCATCCGTGGATCGAGGAGTATTTCAAGGGCCCGCGCGGGCGCGCCGCGGTGGCGACGCTCCACACGGCGGAGGCCGAATTGACCGAGACCGAATTTTCAGGGGCTGACGACTGATGGAAACCCGTTCCAACCACGTCCTCGTCGGCAGCGTCGTGCTGATCCTGCTCGCCATCCTGGCGCTTTTCCTGGTGTGGATTGCGCGCTGGGGCGCCACCAACGAGAAGGAGTATGACATCTTCTTCAAGCAATCGGTCGACGGCCTGAACAAAGGGTCTGCGGTCGCCTATTCGGGCGTTCCCTCGGGGCAGGTAAAGGAGATCGCGCTGTGGAAGCCCGACCCCCAGTTCGTCCGCGTGCGCATCTCGGTCAAGGATGAAACGCCGGTTCTCGAAGGAACGACCGCGACGATCCAGGGCAGCTTCACGGGCACGAGCACGATTCAGCTCGACGGCGCGACAAAGGGATCGCCGCCGCTCGTCTGCCCCGATGATAACCCCACCAGTTCGTGTCCTTATGGCGTGCCGGTCATTCCGCCCAAGGCCGGCGGGCTCGGCGCGCTGCTCAGCTCGGCTCCCAAATTGCTTGAGCGCATCTCGACCTTGACCGAGCGGCTGACCGAAATGCTGTCGGACAAGAACCAGAAGTCGATCGCGGGCATTCTCGCCAACACCAACCGATTGACTAACGCGCTCGCCGATCGCGGACCGGAAATCGCCGCGACGCTCGCCGAGACGCGCGTCACGCTTCAGAAGGCAGGGGTTGCCGCCGCGCAGATCGGCGAACTCGCGAAGACGACCAACGGCGTTCTGGCCGAAGATGTGAAGCCTGCGATGGCGAACCTCAACGAGGCGATCAAATCGGCGAAAACCAGTGCCGACAATCTCAATGCGGCGATCGGCGACGCTCGCCCCGGGCTCCAGGCCTTCTCGAAACAGACCATCCCCGAGGTAGGGCAGCTGGTGCACGATCTGCGCACCATGTCGGCCGCGCTCACCTCGGTCGCGGAAAAGATCGATCAGCGCGGTGCCGGATCGATCCTCGGGGCGCCCGCCCTGCCCGATTACAAGCCGAAGAAGTGAGGTTCCCGACGATGCCCTCCGCTCCGTTCAAGACCGCGCTCGCGCTCGCCGCGCTCGTCCCGCTTTCGGCCTGCATCAGCTTCGGGGCCAAACCGCCGGCCTCGTTGCTGACACTGACGTCCGTCAGCGCGATCCCGCCTGGCCAGACGCAGTCGTCCGCGTCTTCCCCGACGATCCAGATCCTGGTCCCGGCCGTCGGCCAGGCGCTGGCTTCGCAGCGCGTGCCGGTGCAGGAAAACGATACCGCCATTGCCTATGTGAAAAACGCGCTGTGGGTCGAGCCGCCCGCGCGGCTGTTCGCACGCCTGCTGTCCGACACGATCGCCGCGAAGACCGGCCGCGTCGTGCTCAGCACCGCGCAATCCTTCGCCGATCCCGGCGCGCGCCTGTCGGGCGAGCTGCGGGCTTTCGGCGTCGATGCCGGCGGCAATCAGGCGGTGGTGATCTATGATGCGGCACTGATCCGCTCGTCGAGCAACGTGGTCGAAAAGCGGCGCTTCGAGGCGCGGGCACCGGTCGGGGCCGTCGAGACCAACGCCGTCGGTGCCGGCATCAACACCGCCGCCAATCAGGTCGCGAGCGAAGTCGCCGAGTGGGTCGGCAGGTAAAACGCTATTTGGTGCCGACGCGACGCACCGGCAAAGCTACATCGCAAACGTCGATCCCGCCAAGCGGCGTCAATCCTTTCGGATGAAGCCGAAGGTCGATCATGGCGGCGTACCGAACATTGTCGGCGGCGCGATATTCGAAATGCGGGCGTTCTGCCGGCGGTAGATCACTCGCCAGCCGTACCGACACGATCCCGGTCCGCTCGCCGGGCGTGGCATAGACGCCGAGCGGCGCGTCACTGCGCGCCAGTGCCGAAAGCCATTTCATCCCCTCGATCACGCGCCCGACGATCGTATAGTTTCGGTCGAGCCGCCGCGCCGCCTGGCCGATCGGGGTGAACAATTCGGAGCCGCTCCCGGTGTCGGGCGAGGAATCACGCGCGACGCCAATCGTGCCGTAACAATGCGTCATCCAGGCTGCCTGCCCGTCGGTCGCGATCGGCCAGCCATCGGCCGTGATCCCCGACGCGGTCGAATAGGCATCCGCGCGCGCGATTTTCTGCGCCGGCGCGAAGCGTGCGATATCGTATTCCGCGGCCGGCACCTTGACCACGTCGGCGGGCAGCGCCTTCTTCTCGCTCGCGTCTCCCCACTGGGCGACCCAGCCTTCCTGCACGCGGTAGACGCTCTCGCCGTCCCACCATTTGGCCGCAACCAGGCGCCGGACATTGGCGACATGCCGAGGCGCATAATCGGGCGCCAGGCGGATGACCACGGTACGGTTGCCGGTCAGCGTGACGATCATCACCTGATCGTCGGGAATAACCCTCCAGTCGGTCGCGATCGGATCGGACGGCAACGGCGCGGCGCCCGGGGTTGCAGGGACGGCCTGAGCCGCGGCGACGAGCGAGAGCAGGAAGATCGACATGGTCCACTTTGTTGCACGCGGCACGCGCACGATGCAAACGCCGCGATGCTTGCGCCGCGCCGAGCGAGCCTCTAGGGCCACGCCTTCCGTCCAGGACATGCGGAGCGGTGGCCGAGTGGTCGAAGGCGCTCGCCTGGAAAGTGAGTATACGCCAAAAGCGTATCGAGGGTTCGAATCCCTCCCGCTCCGCCAGCCAGTCTTTTATGGTGCTAAAACAATAACTTAGCCGATACTTTTCAGCGAAAATCGCGCGTTTTCGCGCCTGTTCAGTTTGCTTCGGTACTGCAGAGAGTCAGCTGCAAACTGGGAATACGGTTTTCGGGCCAATTTTCTCTGCCGGTATCGGTCGCAGTACGGAATTCGATTTTGATGGATTCCGTATCGAAAGTTCGAACCATCTTTCGCTCCATCCGGCGGTCATTGCAGCGAGTGGGACCGACGAGCACCCGATCCTTCGCCGCTCGACCGATCCCTTTGCTCGGGTGGAGGGATCCGCGTTAGCGATATCATTTGAGGACATCCTGGCTGCTGGTAATTATGAAGTGGAAGACTATCGGCGCGTTGCGGTCGACCTCATCTCGGGCCGGCGAGCTTACGTGTATATCGGACAAGATGACGGGTGATCAGCAGTTCACGACGAAAAACGCTAAGTTCGTGTTTTCCGACCTTCAACGTTGAAGGTCACCGCTTATCGACCAAGTTTTGCGCAACAAGCCGGAGGATCCACCATGTCGATCATGAGAGCGGGAGGAACCATGTCCGAACTAGCAATTCCAGGGTTTAAAACGGCGCGACGTGCATCGGATTGTAGCTCCGACGATCATGGTCTTGTCTAGGATATGCCCCAGCGTGACTTCAATTTGGACTTGCTGTCGCTGTTCCATGCGGTGGAGCTCATGGGCGTCGAAAGGCCGCCCAATGATAAAGAGGTACTACTCCCGGTTGCCCTGCCAGAAACAGGGCTCGGCGCGCGTGCCGCGCTAGATTTTCTAGCCCCCACGATACTCGGAAAGGCAAGCCGTCTCGGGGTTGCCAGCGCGATGGCGCATATGGATCCGCCTACGCCGTGGATTACGTGGGCAACGACATTGTGGAATGCGTCGCTCAATCAAAACCTGCTTCATCCCGCCACGGCGCCTGTCGCGCGGGTGGTAGAAGAGCGCGTGATCGGTTGGCTTTCCCCTTATTTTGGGATGGAAGGGGGCCACATGGTGCCAGGTTCGACGGTCGCCAATCTGACCGCGTTATGGGCCGCGCGCGAGTGTGCTGGTATCGAGGAAGTCGCATTCGGGGAAACCGCTCATCTGTCGATCGATAAGGCGGCCAACATTCTGGGCCTGCGTGCGGTGCGACTGCCATGTGGCCCGACCGGCGCTGTGTTACCGGGCTCGCTTCCCAAAGACCTGCGAAAAACTGCCGTCGTGCTGACCGTGGGCGGTACAAGTACCGGGTCGATCGACGATCTTACTCTGGCTGGCCGAGCAGCGTGGACCCATGTCGATGCTGCTTGGGGAGGAGCGTTGCGCCTCAGCGAACTTTATGCGCCGCGCGTGGCTGGCATCGAAGCTGCGGACTCGATTGCCGTTTCGGCTCATAAGTTGTTTTTTCAGCCTAAGGAATCGGGGCTAGTTCTCTTCCGTAATCCTGCTCGCGCGCACGCAGCGATCAGCTTCGGCGGCGCTTATCTAGCGACGCCGAATATTGGCGTACTCGGATCACACGGTGCGGCAGCGGTGCCATTGCTCGCAACTCTCCTGGCGTGGGGCCGCGAAGGAATAGCCAAGCAGATCGAGACTTGCATGGCGATCGCAGAAAGAATGGCAACGCTTATCAAGGCAGACGATCGACTGGAATTGCGGATGGAGCCGGTCACGGGCATCGTGATCTGGCGGCCGCTGAACTGTCAGACGAGCACCCTTTACGATGCGCTGCCAGTAGGATCGACATCTCTTACAACGCTATCGGGAAAGCCCTGGCTGAGAAATGTCGCGGCGAATCCAAACTTCGATGTCGATCTGTTCGCTCATCACCTCAACGCCGCCGTGGGGCGAATGTGACACCCGCTTATTGCGCACTCATCCCCGCCAAATGAGCGCTTGCGCCACGATTATATGATCGCCGTTGAAAGTCATCGAAGGCGACCCATGAAGGCTGTAGCCGAGTGCAATCGTCTCTGAGACGCGCCTGCAGAATGCCGCGTCGTCTTTGCCGGTTAAAAGGCGATATCGCGGTAAATCGTCGGGAGGCGTGGTGGGCATCT
>JBDSKT010000253.1:0-15858 GCA_039916765.1 Sphingomonas sp. | reverse complement strand
TACGCCCTGCTCGATGCCGTCGTTCGTCAGCCCAAAGGGCGTGCCGAGACCGCGAATATTGATCGACGAATTACGCGGATTGCTCGAATAGAATTGCAGCGCAGGTTGCTGTTGCTGGAGGCGATTGACGTTGAACGCCCCGGTATTGCTGATCGTCCCGGCGTCGATCACCGACATGGCAATGGGTACTTCCTGCGCCCGCTCCTCGCGCCGGCGCGCCGTTACGACGATTTCCGTCCCGAGTGGCGGAACCGCCGGCTGGTCAGCCGCCGCTGTAGCGAGGGGTGGCGCGGAAACCGCGGGAGTAGCAGAGGCGAGCAGAAGCGTGAGTGTCGAAAGCATATCGGCAAACCTCGGTGTTCGATTCGCTCCCAATGTCCTCGTAATTCATGGGATTTGAATATCAGCAGTTCTTGGGCCGATCCAAGACCACCTTTAGGGTCGCGCATTTTCGCCGATTCACCTCTTGAACCAACGCCGAGCCGCACCAGATTTGCGGTGCGTGGCGCCATTATGGGCCACGCTTACCACGATGTCGCGCCGGTTTGGGCGGCATCAAGACGACAATTCGCTTCTCTTGGAGGATTTGATCATGCGTCAGTTCGATTTGACCCCATTCCGCCGCTCGACGATCGGCTTCGACCGCTTGTTCGACATGCTGGAAACAAGCGCTCGCCAGTCCGCTGCGGACAATTACCCGCCGTTCAATCTGGAAAGGCTCGCCGAGGATCGCTATCGTATCACGCTGGCCGTCGCCGGTTTCACCCGCGAGGAAATCGAGATCACCGCTCAGCAAAACCTGCTTCAGGTGCGCGGCAAAAAGGATCGAGACGACGCAGCCGCGTCGTTCCTCCACGTGGGTATCGCCACCCGCAGCTTCGAGCGTCGCTTCGAACTCGCCGATTTCGTGCGAGTCGATGTTGCACGGCTGAACGACGGCCTGCTGATTATCGATTTGGTGCGGGAAGTGCCTGAGGCGATGAAACCCAAGACCGTGCAGATCAAGACCGGCGCGCCGCTTGCCGCGATCGACGGTGGCAAGGAAGCCGAAGCGGCGTAATCCTTACGCTCGGCCGGGGTAGAGTGGGCGTTCGGCGCAAGTCGGGCGCCCATCTTGCCGTTACATCGCGTTCAATGGCTGCTCGGCGTTCACGCCATTTGCGAACTCGTCGCCGCGCAGGAGAAGTTGGAGTCGCTGCGCTATTCAGCAGACATTCGCTAGACCAGGCGGCTCTGCCGTACCGCCGCACTGATGAAACTGGCGAAGAGCGGGTGCGGATCGAACGGCTTGCTCTTCAGCTCCGGGTGAAACTGCACGCCGACGAACCACGGATGATCCGGCCGCTCCACGATTTCCGGCAACACGCCATCGGGCGACATCCCGCTGAACACCAGCCCGCCCTTTTCGAGGCGTTCCTGATAGTCTGTATTGACCTCGTAACGATGACGGTGACGCTCGCTTATATCATCGGCGCCGTAAATCGAGGCGACCACGCTGTTGCCGTCGAGCTTCGCTTCGTAGGCGCCGAGTCGCATCGTTCCGCCCAGATCTCCGCCCTGTTCCCGCTTTTCGATCCCCGCCTTCGACATCCATTCGGTGATCATGCCCACGACCGGCTCGGCCGTGGGACCAAATTCAGTCGATGATGCACCGTCTAGCCCGGCAAGATCGCGCGCGCCCTCGACACAAGCCATCTGCATACCGAAGCAGATGCCGAAATAAGGAATGTCTCGCTCCCGAGCGAAGCGAACCGACGCGATCTTCCCTTCTGCACCGCGTGATCCGAACGCCCCTGGGACAAGGATCGCGTGACACGGTTCCAGTCGCGCAGCGATGGCCGCATCGTCGTCCTGTTCAAACAGCTCGGCATCAATCCAGTCGATATTGACCTTCACCTTATTGGCAATGCCGCCGTGGACCAGTGCCTCGTTGAGCGACTTGTAAGCGTCCTGAAGGCCGACATATTTGCCGACCACGCCGACCGTCACCTCGCCTTCGGGGTTCGTGAGCCGGTCCATGATATCGGTCCAGCGCGAAAGATCGGGCGCGCTGCCGGGCAGAATGCCGAACGCATTGAGCACCGCATCGTCCAGTCCTTCCTCGTGATACTGCACCGGCACGGCATAGATGCTCTTTGCATCGAGCGCCGGAATGACTGCTTCCTTGGGAACGTTGCAGAACAAGGCGATCTTGGCGCGTTCGCCGTCGGGCAGCGGCTGCTCGCAGCGGCACACTAGCACATCCGGCTGGACCCCGAGCGCCGCGAGCTCGCGGACGGAATGCTGGGTCGGCTTGGTCTTCAGCTCGCCTGCTGCGGAAATGTAGGGCACCAGCGTGACGTGAATACTGATCGAGTTGCCGCGGCCAAGATCATTTCGAAGCTGTCGAATCGCCTCGATGAAGGGCAGTGATTCGATATCGCCGACGGTGCCGCCGATCTCGCACAGCACGAAATCGACGTCGTCGGTCTGGTCCTGCGCGAATTGCTTGATCGCATCGGTGACGTGCGGGATCACTTGCACCGTCGCGCCGAGATAATCGCCGCGCCGCTCGCGCTGGATGATCTGTTGGTAGATGCGGCCCGACGTGATGTTGTCGCTCTGCCGCGACGGAACGCCGGTAAAACGCTCATAATGGCCGAGATCGAGATCCGTTTCCGCCCCGTCGTCGGTAACGTAGACCTCACCGTGCTGATACGGCGACATCGTTCCAGGATCGACGTTTAGATAGGGGTCGAACTTGCGGATTCGCACGCGGTAACCACGCGCCTGAAGGAGAGCGGCGAGGCTCGCCGCCATGAGACCTTTGCCGAGCGAGGAGACCACGCCGCCGGTAATGAAGATGAACCGCGCCATGGGAGAAAATGCCTAGCCGTGTTCAGCCCCGCGCGGCAAGCACGCGAATCCGATAATTGGAAAAACCTCTGCTGCGAGCGCTGCGCGCCAGCCTTAATGCTGCAAAGGCACCGTCGAATTGCTTATCGGCGCAGCGCCGTTCGACGCAGGCGCGAGCGCGCTGCGTGCACCTGCAGCAAAGGGAGCGTTGGGATCAATCGGCGCCTGTGTCGGCGCGATAGGTGCAGTTGGGACCGGCTTTGCCATGGACGCATCGATCTTCACGTTGTGGCCGGTAGAGGCCAGTACGGCGAGCACGATGCTCAGCAAGATGAACAATGTCGCCAGGATGGTTGTCGAGCGGGTCAGGAAATCCGCCGCACCGCGCGCCGACATCAATCCGGCGGGGCTACCGCCACCGGTAAGGCCACCGCCTTCCGAACGCTGCATCAGGATCACGCCCACCAAAAGCGCTGCGATGATCGCATGAAGGACAAGCAGAAACTGAAACATGGAGCGTTGACATCCCGTACGGCGAAGGCGCGCACATAGGATAGCGGATGCGCTCGATCAACCGCCCCCGCAACGCATGCTCAATAATCGTATCGCTGCTGAAACCAGCGGCGCCCGCGAACGTTATCCACAACGACCGGGTGTCGAATGCGGCACTGGCGGCAAGTTATTCAGGTGACGTGTGGCAACCTTATTCGACCGATCGCTGACAAGCTGGATGCAGGCGCTGGTTGATTACGTACGATCGGGCGAACCCGATCTTACCAATCGGCAAATGGCGCTGTTGTTGTTCGTCTACCTAAATCCCGGACCGCACACGGTCCGCGGTCTGGCGCGTGTTCTCAATGTATCGAAACCGGTCGTGACACGCGCCTTGAACAGGCTTGGGTCGCTGGGCTATCTGCGCCGCCAGCGAGACGACAGCGACAAACGAAATATTTTCGTCGCGCGGACGTCGGAAGGGGCAGTTTTTCTTGAAGAATTCGGACAGTTCATCGGAGAATCAACCTCCACCGCTCCGCAGCGTGCTACCGCGTAGCAGCTTTTCGCTTACCGGAAAGTCGGTCGCGCTTGATCCCCTACAGCATGCCGTTCGCCCGGACCTTGCCGATATTCGCTTGGCCGATCGGGTATTTGCTCCGCACTATGCCGCCCCGCGTGCAATGACCGTACTATCATCTACCAAGCTTCGCGCTGATGCGGGGATCGATGGCGAGGCGGTCGCGACTTTAAGCCCGGGTGATCCGTTTGATGTGCTCGAGTTCGCCGGCGGGAATGCCTGGGGAATTGCGCCATGGCTTGGATTGGTCGGTTATGTGTCGGCTGACCTGTTGCGCGCGGGATGAGCACCACCGTTTTCATTGACGGTGCCGCAGGAACGACTGGTCTCGAGATTCGCGAACGGCTGGCGTGCCGAGACGATGTCACTCTGCTCGAATTGCCCGAGGCGACGCGCAAGAACGCCAAGGCTCGCCGCGACGCGCTCAACGGCGCCGATTTCGTCATCTTGTGCCTTCCCGACGACGCCGCTCGTGAAGCAGTCGCGCTGATCGATAATGAGCGTACCCGCGTAATCGACGCGTCGTCGGCACATCGCACGGCGGACAACTGGGTTTACGGCTTTCCCGAACTGGAGCCTTCGCAGCAGGCGTTGATTGCCGCTGCGCCGCGCGTGACCAATCCCGGATGTTATCCCACCGGCTTTCTCGCACTCGTCCGCCCATTGATCCGCGCTGGACTGGTTCCGGTCGATTGGGTGTTCGGCGTCAATGCCGTTTCGGGATATTCGGGCGGTGGCAAGGCAATGATCGCGGAATTCGAGGCGGTCACGAACCCATCTGGCGCCCGCGCATATGCGCTGGGTCTGGCGCACAAGCACGTGCCCGAAATGCAGAAGCATGCGCGGATAGAGCATCCGCCGATCTTCATGCCGTCCGTCGCCAACACCTATCGCGGGATGATCGTCGAAGTTGCGTTACCGCTGAACCTGTTTCCGCGACGTCCTTCGCTGGAAACCTGCGAGGCGGCGTTACGCGAGGCCTACAGGGACTCGGTCATCGTCAGGGTGGCCTCGCCCGAGGATGATTCGATTTCGGTCGAAGCGGACGCCGGAAGTGATCGCCTGACGCTACGTGTCTGCGGCAATGTCGATACCGGCCAGGCGCGGCTGATTGCCACGCTCGATAATCTCGGCAAGGGTGCGGCGGGTGCGGCGGTGCAAAATCTCAACATCATGGCCGGCTTCGTGCCCGAACGGGGATTGAACCTTTAGTGTTGCGGGCGATGGCCTATTCCCGTGGCCGATGGTTTACGCGTCTGTTAGGCGCCGAGCCGGCAAGACAGGATAGAATGTGATGCGTATTCCGGTGGGCAAATTGCTGCTGTTTGGAGCGACCGGGGATCTCGCGCAGCGCATGCTGCTACCCTCGCTGTACAATCTGCACGTCGATGGCTTGTTGCCTCAGGGGCTGACGATCACCGGCACCGCGCGGTCCGAAAATACCGATGCCAGCTACCGCAAGTTCGCGCGGGCGGCGCTCGACGAATATCTGCCGGCTGACCGCAAGGACGATAAGGCGCTAAAGAGCTTTCTCGAGCGCCTGCAATATCAGACGCTCGATGCCAACGATCTCGATCATTACGGCGACCTTGCCAAAAAGGTCGGTGACGTGACCGGCGGGCTGGCGATCTTCCTATCGACGGCACCGTCGCTGTTCGAGCCGGTGATACGCGGCCTCGAAAAGGCTGGTCTCGCCGGTCAATCCGTGCGGATCGGACTGGAAAAGCCGCTTGGCTACGACCTCGCTTCGTCGAAGGAGATCAACGACACGGTCGCGACAGCGTTTTCCGAGGATCGCACATTCCGCATCGATCATTATCTTGGCAAGGAAACGGTCCAGAATATTCTTGCGCTGCGCTTCGGCAATTCCTTTTTCGAACCGGTGTGGAACACGCACGGGATCGACAATATCCAGATCACGGTTGCTGAAACGGTCGGGCTTGAGGAGCGCGCAGGTTATTACGATGGTGCGGGTGCGTTGCGCGATATGATCACCAACCACATCCTGCAACTCGTCGCGCTGATCGCGATGGAGCCGCCGGCGCGGTACGACAAGGATGCCATCCGCGATGAGAAGGCAAAGGTATTCCGGTGCCTGCGTATAATGACGCCAGAGGTAGTTCCGCATAATACGGTGACGGGCCAGTACGCGGCGGGCGCAGTCGATGGGCAGATCGTCAAATCCTATACCGACGAGCTCGGCAAACCGTCGACCACGGAAACCTTCGTCGCCATCAAAGCCAATATCGACAATTGGCGTTGGCAGGGTGTGCCTTTCTATCTTCGCACGGGCAAGCGGATGGCGGCGCGGCGCAGCGAGATCGCGATCCAGTTCAAGCCGGTGCCGCACTCAATGTTTGCCGGACGTGGTGGTTTGCTCCAGCCCAATATGTTGGTCATCCGCCTTCAGCCTGAAGAATATATCCAGATGTTGGTCATGGCGAAGGAACCCGGGCTCGACCGCGATGGTGTGCGGCTGCGAGAGGTGCCTCTCAACCTCAGTCTGGATGCCGAGTTTGCCGGTACGCGGCGACGGATCGCATACGAGCGGCTGCTGCTCGACCTGATCGAGGGCGATCAGACGCTGTTTGTGCGCCGCGACGAAGTCGAGGCACAGTGGACCTGGACCGACGCGATCCGCGCTGGTTGGAATGCCAATGACATGAAGCCAAAAAGCTATGCCTCAGGAACCTGGGGACCGTCCGCCGCGATTGCACTGACCGAGCGCGATGGCGTGACGTGGCAAGACGATTGATCAAGTGGAGCCGAGATGAGCGAAGAAATCGAATGGTGGGATTACGAGGATGCAGAAGAGTTCGCCGCGGCGGTTGCAGGCGATATCGGCTTCGTGATCGAAAGCGCGATTGACGCGCGCGGTGCCTGCGTGATCGCCTTGTCTGGCGGCAAGACGCCTGTGCCGATCTATGCCAAGCTGGCCACCGCTAAACTCGATTGGAAGCGTGTGACGATCGTACCGACCGACGAGCGGATCGTGCCGTTGGGTGATCCGCTCAGCAATGTGACGATGATCGGCAAGACCTTCATCCCCAAGGGCGCGCGCGTGATGCCGATCGTCCCGACCGCGACCGCGGATTACAAGGCGGCCGGGCGCTCCGCAGATGCACTCATGCAGGATTTGCACTGGCCGTTGGATCTATGCCTGCTCGGCGTGGGAACCGATGGCCATACCGCCTCGATCTTCCCCGGCCCCGATTTCGACGAAGCGCTGAGTGGCCCGCGAGAGCGCCGCGCGCTGGGCGTGATGCCCGACCCCATGCCGTCCAACGCGCCGGTCGCTCGAGTGTCGCTTAGCCGCGCGGCAATCGTCTCTGCAAAGGCGCTGATGATCGCGGTGACGGGCGACAAAAAAAGGCGCGTGATCGAGGATGCGATCAAACAAGGTCCGTCGTCTAACTATCCGATCGGCCGTGTTCTCGCCGATGCAGAACTGCCGGTTGATATTCACTGGGCGCCGTGAGCCTATCTCGCGAGAAAGCGGCGCAAGAGTGTTGTTCTCATTGGTGGCGCTAGGGCGTTGAGCAGCGAGGCGATCAGCGAAGTCGTTGCGGTCGATATCGGCGGCACTCACGCCCGCTTCGCTATTGTCGAAGTAACTGATGGCCAGGTCGTTTCCATCGGTAAACCGGTCACGCAAATGACGGCAGACTATGCCAGCCTACAGACCGCCTGGCAGGATTTTGGAGCGAAGATCGCTCGGCCCCTGCCCCGTGCCGTCGCCATCGCCGTCGCTTCGCCCGTCGGCGGCGATATTATCAAACTGACCAACAACCCCTGGATCATTCGTCCTGCGCTGATATGCGAGCGGCTCGACGTTGATACTTTCGTGCTGATCAATGACTTTGGGGCGGTCGGCCACGCAGTTGCGCAACTGCCCGATGAGTGGTTCCTTCACTTGAGCGGGCCTGACACTCCGCTACCCGACCGCGGGATCACCACCGTATGCGGTCCCGGCACCGGGCTTGGTGTGGCACAAATCCTGCGCGCCACGTGCGGCTATCATGTGATCGAAACCGAAGGCGGACATGGTGATTTCGCGCCGCTCGATACGATCGAAGATGCCCTGCTCCACCGCCTGCGGCGAAGCTTTCCACGCGTGTCCGCCGAGCGGATCGTCGCCGGGCCGGGGATCGTCGCGATCTACGAGACCCTGGCCGAGATCGAAGGGCGTGCCGTGCAGCATGTGGACGACAAAGCGATCTGGGCGCTGGCGCTCGAGGGCCGGGACAGTCTCGCATTGGCGGCGCTCGACCGCTTCTGCATGAGCCTGGGCGCGGTGGCAGGCGACCTGGCACTGGCACACGGGGCTAACAGCGTGGTCATAGCCGGGGGGTTGGGCTTGCGGCTTAAGGATCACCTCGTCCGGTCGGGCTTTGCCGAGCGTTTCACCGCCAAAGGTCGCTTCGAGACCATGATGGCAGCCATTCCGGTGAAGCTCATTACCCACCCCCAGCCCGGCCTGTTCGGCGCCGCTGCGGCCTTCGCTCAGCGGCATGTCAGCTGAGCTAATCGTGTCACTAATTTCGCAGCTGAAGGCGAATGGATCGCCGCCATATTATGCGCTGCGCGGTGTCTGCCGCCGACCCATCTCAAATCCTCGCCGTCGCCTCAGGGGTGGGAAGCGCGCCTCACCACGCTAGTCCTAGCGTTAAATGCCCCGTTCACGCCGAATTTGGCGCCATTTAACGACGTTTGCATTATGCTGATCTAGGGTGTCCGCAAATACATGACCGCCCGTCCCATCCGCGACGAAGTAAAGCGCATTGGAAACCGCGGGATGCAACACCGCATCGATCGACGCGCGGCCGGGATTGCAGATTGGGCCGGCGGGCAGGCCAGTCATGGCGTAGGTGTTGTATTCGTTTTTAGCGTGCACTTCGGACAAGAGAATCTTGCGGCCAAGCGGGCGTCCCTTGGTGATCGGGTAGATAATCGTCGGATCGGCTTGCAGCATCATTCCGTGCCTCAGGCGGTTGGAATAGACAGCCGCGACCATTGCCCGTTCGCTCGGTTTGCCGGTTTCCTTCTCCACGATTGCGGCAAGGATCAGCGCCTCGCGCGGTGTGGTGACGGCGAGTGCAGGCGCGCGCTTGGCCCAGGCCTGGGCAAGGTAATTGGTCATCGCCCGCTGCATCCGCGTCACGATCGCCGCGCGATTGTCGCCCCGCTGAAAACTATAGCTGTCCGGCAGTATCGAGCCCTCCTGGGGCACGGCGACCTGACCGGTAAGCTGCGATTCCCTGATCAGTGCGTCGTGGACCAGTACCGAGGGCCAACCTTCTGGCACCGTGACAAAGCGTTGGATCGTCTTCGTGCCTTGCAACACCTTGAGGATGTCAGCCTGGCTGAGGTGCGGCGGCAGGCGATATTCACCAGCCTTGATCTCTGCGTGGCTGCCGAACAGGCGGGCAAACAGTCGGAAGCGAGTGGCCGACGAAATCGCGCCTGCCTTTTCAAGCTCGGCGGCGGCCGCACTTAGGCTCGACCCGGGCGCCACTTCGATCGTGATCGCATGCGCCGCCGGTCCGTGCCCGCCCCACATCTGTAGAACGGTGAAGCCAGCCATGATCGCGAGCAGGATCGATACCAGCCCATAGCAGCCAAGCCTGCGCATGTGCCGCTAGACCGCCTTCATCACAAGGCTTGCGTTGGTGCCGCCGAAGCCAAAGCTGTTGTTGAGCACCGCCTTGACGCTCCGTTTCTTCGCAACGTGTGGAACGAGATCAACGCCGGCGCAATTTTCGCTCGGATTATCGAGGTTCAGCGTCGGAGGAACGATCTGATCGCGCAAGGCGAGGATACAGAAGATGCTTTCCACCGCGCCCGCGCCACCCAGTAAATGACCGATGGCAGACTTGGTCGATGACATCGACAAGGTCGCTATGTTGTCGCCAAACAGCCGGCGCACGGCGCCCAATTCCAGCTCGTCGCCGAGCGGGGTCGATGTGCCATGAGCATTGATATAATCGATTTCCGACAGTGCGAGACCAGACTTTTTCATCGCCATTTCCATCGAGCGATACGCGCCCGACCCTTCGGGATGCGGCGCGGTGACGTGGTAAGCGTCGCCGGACAGGCCGTACCCGATCACCTCCGCGTAAATCTTCGCGCCTCGCGCCTTGGCGTGCTCATATTCCTCCAGAACGACCACACCCGCGCCCTCGCCCATCACGAAGCCGTCGCGATCTACGTCGTACGGGCGGCTGGCCTTTTCAGGCGTGTCGTTGAACCCTGTCGAGAGCGCTCGCGCCTGGGCAAAACCAGCTATCCCGAGCGGGCAGATCGCGCCTTCCGCGCCCCCTGCCAGCATTACGTCGGCATCGTCCATCGCGATCATTCGCGCCGCATCGCCGATCGAATGCGCCCCGGTCGAGCAGGCGGTAACAACCGCATGATTTGGCCCCTTCAGCCCGTATTTGATGCTGACCTGTCCCGAGATGAGGTTGATCAGGCGTCCATGGACGAAATGCGGGCTGACCCGGCTCGGTCCCTTGTTCTCGCAGACCAGGGATTCGCTCGCGATGCCGGGAAGACCGCCGATACCGGAGCCGATCGAGCAGCCGGCGCGCAACCGCTCCGCGTCGCTCATATCGAGTAGCCCTGCATCCTCGATCGCCTGCCCGGCGGCGTCGATGCCGTAGATGATGAACGGATCGACCTGGCGCTGTACCTTGTGATCGACGCGTTTGTTTGGGTCGAAACCATAGGGATGGTCGGCCGGCTTCACCTCGCACGCGATGCGGCATTTCTGGTCGGACGCGTCGAAGCGCGTGATCGGACCGGCGCCAGATTTTGACGCAAGGATGTTTGCCCAGGCGGTTTCGACATCCGCGCCCAAGGGAGTGACGAGCCCGAGCCCGGTGACGACGACGCGACGCATGGCTTATCTCCGTATCTTGAAAACGAAACGGCCCCCCGCCCGCATAAGCCCTGGGACGGGGAGCCGTTGTATCAGTCAGCCCGGAATGGGCAAATGAGCCGTGGCAATCAGGCCTTGTGCTCATCGATATAGGTGATCGCATCCTTCACCGTCGTGATCTTCTCGGCGGCGTCGTCTGGAATTTCCACTTCGAATTCTTCCTCGAACGCCATCACCAGCTCGACGATATCGAGGCTGTCGGCGCCGAGATCATCGATGAAACTAGCATCTTCGGTCACCTTGTCGGCTTCGACGCCGAGGTGCTCGACGACGATCTTTTTCACGCGATCGGCAGTCTCGCTCATGGTATTATCCCTCTCTGCTTGGGGGTCTGGAGTTACCTGAACGCACGTAGAACGCGCGTGATGCCCGCGCAAGGGGTGGCGATTCCTATCCTGTTCAGAGCATCGCCATGCCGCCGTTGACGTGGATCGTCTGCCCAGTGACATAGCCCGCCTCCTTCGAAGCGAGGTAGACCACAGCGGCGCCGATATCATCACCCGTGCCGAGGTCGCCCGCCGGGATACGGGCGAGAAGCGCCGTCTTCTGCGCGTCGGCCAGCACATCGGTCATCGCCGAACGGATGAACCCCGGTGCTACGCAATTGACCGTGATGTTGCGGCTGGCCAGCTCCTGCGCCAGCGCCTTGGACATGCCGACTAGCCCCGCTTTCGACGCGGCATAGTTCGCCTGGCCCGGATTACCCGTCGCGCCGACGACCGACGTGATTGAGACCACCCGGCCGAATCGCGCTTTCATCATCGGCTTCGCGGCCGCGCGTACCAGCCGGAACGCAGCCTCCAGGTTGACGCGGATCACCGTATTCCACTCCTCGTCCTTCATCCGCATCGCGAGATTATCACGTGTGACGCCGGCATTGTTGACCAGGATATCGAGCTTGCCGCCGAGCGCTTCCACGGCGCGGGGCACCAGCGCATCGACGGCGGATGCATCGGCCAGATCGCACGGCAGGGCGACATGATGGTCGCCGAGCGAGGCGCGAAACGCCTCCAGCTTCTCGCCGTTCGAGCCGGAAACGGCGAGCCGCGCGCCCTGCCCCGCCAGCGCGCGCGCAATCGCCGAGCCGATCCCGCCCGAGGCTCCGGTCACGAGTGCGGTCATCCCAGTCAGATCGAACATCCGTCTCTCCATGTCAGAGCGCCTTCGCCAGCGCTTCGATATCGTCCATCGTCACGATACTCACCGCCTCGGCATTCGGAGCGATGCGCTTGACCATCGGTGCGAGCACTTTGCCGCCGAACTCGACAAAATGCTCGACCCCCGACGTCCGCATCGCCAACACCGATTCGCGCCATCTCACCATCCCTGTAACCTGCTCGACGAGCAGGCGGCGGATCGTGTCGGGGTCGCTCACTGGCGCGGCGTTGACGTTCGCGACCACCGGGACGATCGGTGCCGCGATCCGCACGGCGGCCAGCAACTGTTCCATTGCATCGGCGGCGGGCTGCATCAGCGCGCAGTGGAACGGCGCGGAAACCGGAAGCGCGATCGCGCGCTTGGCGCCGTAATCCTTGGCGATGTCGATCGCGCGGTCAATCGCATCCTTGGCGCCGGAGATCACCACTTGCGAGGGATCGTTGTCGTTGGCGACGGTGCACACCTCTCCTTCGGCCGCGGCGTCGGCGATCTTCTGCGCCGTGACGAGATCGGCGCCGAGCAGCGCGGCCATCGCCCCCTGCCCAACGGGCACGGCCGCCTGCATCGCCCGCCCACGATGCTTGAGCAGCCGCGCGGTAGTCGCCAGATCGAGCGCGCCCGCCGCGCACAGCGCGCTGTATTCGCCTAGTGAATGACCCGCCACGTAATCCGCTTTTTCCCCGAGGCGGATCCCGCCGTCCTGCTCCAACACGCGCAACGTGGCGATCGCATTGGCCATGATCGCAGGCTGCGCGTTTTCGGTCAGCTGAAGGTCTTCAGGTCGTCCTTCGAACATCAGTCGCGACAAATGCTGGCCAAGCGCTTCATCGACTTCCTGAAACACCGCGCGCGCGACTGGACTGGCATCGGCGAGCGCTTTGCCCATGCCGACGGCCTGGCTGCCCTGCCCCGGAAAGATGAACGCGCGCATGATGCTCTCCTGATGCAAGGCGGCGGCAGTAGAAAGTGCTTTGTCGCCGCGCAAGCTCTGAGGCCTTGGACCGGCCGGCGCGCGATTCTGGATCAGTATTCCGTTTCGGCCAAGTTTTGGCAATGACACCTTTTTGGCCGGTGCCTTCAACTAAGGCTGGCGGCCAAGCCGCTTGAGGTAGCGGCACCGATCGGGCGGGAGGGTTGCCTTCCGCCCGTTTTTCGGTATGGAAGCCGCCATCCGGGGTGAAGGGCGATGCCTTTCGCCCCGGCTGTTATTGCGACGATAGTCGGAGGGGCGACCGCATCGTGCGGCGTCAGCGATCGACCAAGAGAGAAGGTTAGAACCACATGGCTCTGTACGAGCACGTGTTCCTTGCGCGCCAGGATTTGGCGCAAGCGCAAGTGGACGCACTGGCGGAAGCCGCTACCGATATCGTGAAGAACCACAAGGGCAAGGTCGTCAAGACCGAGAGCTGGGGCCTGCGCAGTCTCGCCTACAAGATCGCCAAGAATCGCAAGGCGCACTATGTCATGCTCGAGATCGACGCCCCAGGCGACGTGATCGCAGAGCTGGAGCGCCAGACCCAGATCAACGAGGACGTGATCCGCTACATGACCGTCAAGGTCGACGCGCTGGAGGATGGCCCATCGGTCATGATGCGCAAGCAGGAGCGCGACCGTGAGCGTCGTAGCGAACGTGGGGATCGCGGTGACCGCGGCCCGCGCGGCGGCTTCGACAGCGAATAAGGATTAAAGACATGGCACGACCCTTTTTCCGCCGCCGCAAGAGCTGCCCGTTCTCCGCGAAGGACGCCCCCCGGATCGACTATAAGGACGTTCGGCTGCTTCAGGGCTTCGTTTCGGAGCGTGGCAAGATCGTTCCGTCGCGCATCACCTCGGTAAGCGCAAAGAAGCAACGCGAGCTCGCCCAGGCGATCAAGCGCGCTCGTCACTTGGGCTTGCTGCCCTACATCGTTAAGTAAGGGTCGAACCGATGGATGTTATCCTGCTGGAACGCGTCGAGAAGCTCGGCGCCATCGGCGATGTGGTGAAGGTGAAGGACGGGTTTGCCCGCAACTTCCTGCTTCCAAACAAAAAGGCGCTGCGCGCCAACGAGGCGAACAAGAAGGTTTTCGAAGCGAACCGTGAGCGGATCGTCGCTGACAACGCTTCGCGTCGTGGCGAGGCGGAGGCCGAGGCCAAATCGATCGATGGCACGTCGGTGACGCTGATCCGTCAGTCGTCGAACACCGGCCAGCTTTACGGCTCGGTCGCGGTGCGCGATCTGGTCGAGGCGCTTGAGGCCGAGGGGCACAAGATCCCGAAGTCGGCGATCGTGCTCAACAAGCCGATCAAAGCGATCGGCGTGTATGACGTCAACGTGGCACTGCACCCCGAAGTGTCAGTAACAGTCAAGGTCAACGTCGCGCGCTCGCCCGAAGAGGCCGAGATGCAGGCGAAGGGCGTCGATGTCATGGCTGCGATGTTCGAGAAGGACGAGGCCGGCTTTGTGGAGGCATATGACCCTAATGCCGAGCCGGGTGCCACCGCCGAAGGCGGCGCGGGAGCCGAGCCCGCGCCTGCTACCGGTGAGGAACAGACTGAGGGCTGACGTCCAGCCTTATCCCCAAACAAAGGCCGCCCGCATCAATCCGGGCGGCCTTTTTAATGCGCGCTATTCAGCGTTGGCGTCCGTCACGGCACAGCCACGCAAGCACCGACCATCGCCGCTAGGGGAATCAGCGCAAGAACCAATGGCATCAAGGTCTTCATATCACCTGCTCGCTTTTTCGCCGGTTATGCATCGCTTGGAAAAATGCTCACCGTTCGCAAAGGTTTCATTCAGCTGAACGAGATTCTTTTCGCAGGTTGCGGGAACATATCTCCACAGAGCTGCTCGTCCCTGTCTCTATATGGCGCTATCGCCGGCCGAACAGTTTCTCGATGTCGCCATGCGCAAGCTTGATCCACGTAGGCCGGCCATGGTTGCACTGGCCCGAATGCGGCGTCACTTCCATTTCGCGGAGTAACGCGTTCATCTCGGCGACCGACAATACGCGGCCGGCACGTACCGAGCCGTGACACGCCATCGTCGCCGCCACGTGATCCAGACGTTCCTTGAGGACAAGCACGTCGTCGTAAGCGGCGAGCTCATCGGCGATGTCGACGACGAGGCCACGCACATCGCTTTGGCCCAGCATCGCGGGGACGCCGCGCACAAGCATCGCGCGCGGACCGAAGCGTTCGAGATCGAGCCCGAAGTCGCTCAGCTCAGTGGCGCGCGCTTCGAGCCGGTCGCATGCACTTTCATCGAGATCGACCACCTCGGCGATCAGCAGCGCCTGGGTCGCGACCCCGCCGTCCGCCATTGCCTTGCGCATCCGCTCGAGCACCAATCGCTCGTGCGCGGCATGCTGGTCGACGATCACCAAGCCGTCCTCGGCTTCCGCCACGATATAGGTTTTGGCGACTTGTCCGCGTGCAACGCCTAGCGGGTGTGCGGCAATAGCGGGCGGCGGAATGTTGGCAACCTCGGCACGCGCGAGTGGCGGCGGCGCTAGAAAGGTCGGACGTCGGTCGGCTACATAGCTCGTCATTGCGGTAAGAGCCGCCGCTGTCGCGGCATATTGTGGCGCGTCGGATAGCCCAAAAGCAGTATCGCCGATCGCGTGGGAAGAGCGGTCAAGATCGGATGTCCACACCGCCATTGCGTCGGTCGCCGGGCGCTGGGCACTGCGATGTCCCGCTTCGTCAAGCGCGCGGCGCAGACCGCTGACGATCAAACCGCGCACCATTGCCGGCTCGCGGAAACGGACTTCGGTCTTTGCCGGATGGACGTTCACATCGACTTGGTCGGGCGGCACGTCGAGGAACAATGCAACCACCGCGTGACGGTCGCGCGCGAGCAAATCGGCATAAGCGC